>JBNGED010000186.1:0-5335 GCA_049975605.1 Sediminispirochaetaceae bacterium
CTCTTGATATACGGCCTGTCCGATATGGATTTCGGGCACGTGTATCATCACAGTACCGAGAAACTCCCCATGTACCATGACATGGGCCGTTCCATTGACTGTGTAGTTGATTCGAGCTGGTGCATAACGGGAAGATTCGGAAGAATGCATCCGTGCAGGATCGTGTGGACCAAGAACAAGGGGCTTGTTCAGGCTATAGAGAGCTACATCCGTCACGACCTCTATCTCGCCGAGATCAACAGGGACATGGACGGCGAGATAGAGAAACGATACGGACACAACCTCGCCACGCTCAGAGAAAAGTTCCTCGGCTGACAGAGCTCGACAAAGCTTGACAAGCCAACTGCCTATAGTATAATACTCCATAGTTACTACTCTAATAGTAATTAAATTGACCATCATAAAAACTACATATGAGAGGTGATCGTATGATACATGATTCAAATAGACAGGGGAGTGAACCCGGGAAAGCACGAAAGGGCGACTGGGTACAGATCCATCGTATTATTCTTCCGCAGGAGGAGAGGGCCGAGCGAGTGCCCGAAGACACCCGCAAGGTGCCCCTCGAGATGTGGATGAATGGATACCTTGTTCCTGAGAAGGCTGCAATCGGAGATGAAGTGGAGATTCGGACGACTATCGGGAGAAGCGAACACGGCGTTCTGCTGAGGGTGAACCCCGGATATGAGCACTCATTCGGTAAGACGGTACCTGAACTCCTGCAGATCGGTACTCAGCTTCGATCACTGTTAAGGGAGGCGGAATGATGAGTAAGAAAACTTCATACGAAGCCTTGATGGAGCGGAAGGGCGAAATAATCAAGAAGTCCGTCGGAATTGACTATTCACAGTTCGAGTCGGGGTCGATATCGTTCGATTTCGAAGGGATGCTGCAGAGCACCGGATACTCCCTTGACAGCATTCGCTCGATCCAGAGGGAGACAGGCGTGGGCAACACGCCGATCTACGAACTGAGGAACCTCACCAGGCTCGCGAGGAAATACGCCCCCGCAGGGAAAGGCGCCAGAATTTTTATCAAGGATGAGGCGGCCAATCCTTCCGGAAGCTTCAAGGCCAGACGGGCGGCCACTTCCGTGTATCATGCCAAAAAACACGGATACCCCGGCGTCATAGCCGCGACCAGCGGGAACTACGGCGCCGCGGTGGCCAGTCAAGCGGCCATGCGCGGAATGGACTGTATAGTAGTACAGGAGTGTTATGATTCGCACCGCGTCGGTCAGCCCGAAATCATCGAGAAGGCCCGGAAGTGCGAAGCCTACGGCGCGGAGGTCATGCAGCTCTCCGTAGGGCCGGAGCTTTTTTTCACCTTCCTGAAGCTCCTCGAGGATACCGGATTCTTCAACGCCAGTCTGTACACCACCTTCGGCGTGACCGGCATAGAGACGATCGGCCTGGAAATAGCCGAACAGATGAGGGAACTCACCGGTGATGTCCCGAACGCCGTAGTCATAACCAATGCGGGAGGAGGCAACCTTACGGGAACTGCCAGGGGCCTGAGAGCTGCAGGCGCAGAAACATCCCGGATCATTGCCGCCAGCGTGAACCTCGAGGGGCTCAATATGGCCAGCGACACGCAGTTCAACCGCAAGTCCTTCACAACAGGACACACCGGCTTCGGTATACCTTTTACAACATTCCCGGACCGGTCGGACGTACCGCGCTCGGCCGCCAGACCCCTCAGGTACATGGACCGTTACGTAACAGTCAATCAGGGAGAGGTCTTTTATATGACCGAAGCTCTGGCGCGGACGGAAGGACTCGAGAGAGGTCCGGCAGGTAACACATCTCTGGCGGCGGCATTCGCGATTGCGCAGGAGATGGACAGGGATGAGACCATCATCGTACAGGAGACGGAATACACCGGAGCGGGCAAGCACGTACAGCCGCAGCTGGCATTCGCCAGAGACAACGGTATCGAAATCAGATTTGGAGATCCCCGGGATGAAAAGCCGGGGACCTCGATCATTTTGCCCCGAGATCCATCTTTCATCCGTGCGCGGGACCTGGAAATGGATGACCTGCGCCGCAGCTACATCCGGCACAGTGTAGAGTTCGCACGTCAGCTGCACGGAGGAAGTCAGGGAGCGGCCAAGCTCAGGTTCGATGAAAATGATATGATTTTTTTAGCTGAGGAGACCCGCTACTCCAGGGAACAGGTCGAGAAAGCGGTCAGCGACCTCGGATTACGGTAAAGGAGACGCACAATGGAACGAGCGAGTGATTTTACGGAAAGAAGAAAGCACCTTGCGGATCTCAGTGAAGAGGAACTCGAGCAGAGGTTCTGGAAGCTGGCGGGAGAGCTGGTAGATCCGTTAGTGGAACTTGCCTATACCCACACGAGCCCATCGATAGAGCGATCTGTATTGCTTCGGATGGGCTTCTCAAGCATGGAGGCCAAGGCGATCGTCGAACAGGCAATGGACCGCGAACTGCTCCAAAAGGGCGCCGGCCACATTGTCTACCGGGTATCGGTAGAGAACAGTCTGCCGATTCGTGAAGCCGGTCTGAAGCTGGCTGAAGGCTCCCTGTGGGAGACCGCAGAGCGTTGTTTCAAATAGGAGACTGGCATGGATATTAAACAATCGACTATCAAACCAAACGAAAAACTGGACATCGAAAACATATTCAAAGACCTCGAGCACTACCATCCGCGGCGAAGGGGATGGACCTGGCGAAAAGGACGGGGCGGGAAGCGAACCGTCGGAGCCTTCGAGTACCACGAGGCCACGGAATCGCTGAAGAACAGCATGCCCCTTCCGGCCGCCCATTACTTCGGGAATATAGATCCGCAGCCCGGTCCCGTCATCACCACCGAGATTGCTTCGGGACGGATCGAAGACGATATACGCCGGATGCGGATGGCGGCCTGGCACGGGGCCGATCACCTGATGGTGATCCGCACGGCCGGGCAGAGTCACATGGATGGTCTCATCGAAGGCACTCCCCAGGGAGTCGGAGGCGTACCCATTACGAGGAAACAGGTTCGGGCGCAGAGGAAGGCCCTGGACATCATAGAAGACGAGGTGGGGCGTCCACTCAACTACCATTCGTACGTAAGCGGGGTGGCGGGTCCGGAAATAGCGGTTATGTTCGCCGAGGAGGGGGTCAACGGCGCTCATCAGGACCCGCAGTACAACGTGCTGTACCGCAACGTGAACATGGTCAGAAGTTTCGTGGATGCCGCCGTGGCCAAACGGATCATGGCCTATGCGGATATGGCCCAGATCGACGGCGCCCACAATGCCAATGCGACCGCGCGGGAGGCATGGAAGGTCATGCCCGAGCTGATGGTGCAGCATGCGATCAATTCTCTTTTTTCCGTGAAGGCGGGTATAAAGAAGGAAAATATCTGCCTCTCCACGGTACCGCCTACCGCTCCGCCGGCGCCGGCAATGCGCATGGACCTTCCCTACGCGGTGGCTCTCCGGGAATTGTTCAAGGGATACAAGATGCGGGCCCAGCAGAACACCAAGTATATGACCAGTTCCGCCCGGGAAGCGACGGTCACCCACACACTCAATCTCCTCATCTCTGAACTTACCAGTGCGGATATTCAGTCGACTATCACCCCCGATGAAGGACGCAACGTCCCCTGGCACATCTACAACGTGGAAGGGTCCGACACGGCCAAACAGGCCTTCAACGGGATGGACGGATTGATGGAGATGGTGGTCCTGAAGCGCCATGAAGGTCCCCTTGCGGAAAAGGTACGGGAACTGAAGGAACGGGCGGTTCTCTTTATGGAGGAGATGATAGAGGCCGGCGGATATTTCAAAGCCGTCGAAGAGGGATTCTTCGTGGATTCCGGCCTGTATCCCGAACGGAACGGCGACGGTATCGCCCGGAAGATCGACGGCGGTGTGAGCCCTAACAGCGTGCTCGAACGCGACAAAGACTACATGGCGCCGGTGACCGCTCACTTCGGATACAACAACATTGCCCCCTACGGAACGGAAGCCGAGAAGGACCCGTCCTCCCTGATAGGAGGATGCACCTTCGAGGATCCGGAAAAAATCGTATACATCGACGAACTCGATGAAGAGGATAATGTAAACAAGCGGCTCGCAGAGAGCGCCGAATTGCGGAACTCCACCATGATAAAGCCCGAGATGGAGTGGCAGGGCGATGGGACCGTACTGTTGACGCTCTTCCTGCCGATCGACAAGCGGACGGCGGAGTTCGCCGCCATCGAGGTAGGCAAACGGATGGGCCTGGAGGAGGTCGAGGTGATCCACACCGAGATTATGCATCCGTCCGAAGGGACCAGGGTAGAGCTCAAGGGCAGGTTCAATCAGGTTATCGACACTTCCAAGCTCGACATACCTCCGGAGCCGAAAGTTCTGAGCGAGGATGAGATCCGGGAGGAGATCAAACAGCGACCCATGAAGATAGTGGCCGCCACCGTCGGGAAGGATGAGCACTCCGTAGGTCTGCGGGAGATTCTGGATATCAAGCACGGCGGGATCGAGAAGTACGGCATAGAGTGCCACTACCTAGGCACTTCGATTCCACTCGAGAAGCTGGTGGACGCGGCGATCGAGCTCCATGCCGACGCTATCCTCGCCTCGACGATCATCAGCCACTACGACGTGCACTACCAGCACATGAATCAGCTCCACGAGCTCTGTGTGGAAAAAGGTATCCGCGACAGGATCGTGCTGGTGGCAGGGGGGACCCAGGTCTCTCCTGAAATTGCCCGGAAACAGGGCGTCGACCGGGGATTCGGACGGGGGACCAAAGGTATCGAGGTCGCCACCTTCCTGGTGGAAAAACGGCGTGAGAAACGTGAGAACAATGAAGGTTGATATTCTCATAGCGGAGATCGGCAGCACCACGACCATGGTCAACGCCTTCTCCGGTCTGGAGAGCGATCTTCCGTCCTATCTCGGTCAGGGGGTCGCGCCGACCTCCGTTCAGGAGGGGGACGTGCGTATTGGACTCGACGGCGCGGTGAAGGATCTCCGCGCCAATCTTGGCGTTGACGAGCTGACATGGGTACACTTCTTTGCCACCAGCAGCGCTGCAGGTGGACTGCGGATGACGGTACACGGACTGGCCTACGATATGACGGTCCGGGCCGGACGCGAAGCGGCCCTCGGGGCGGGGGCCAACCTCCATCACGTTACCGCCGGTAAGCTGAGACGGAGCGACCTGAAGAAGATCTCCTCGATACACCCGAACATCATCCTCATAGCAGGCGGAGTGGACTACGGCGAACGGGATACCGCTCTCCACAACTCCGAGCTGATCGCCGGTATGATGAAGGAGGAGGGCTTATCCATCCCCGTCATATATGCCGGAAACATCGTCAATCA
>JBNGED010000187.1:0-5323 GCA_049975605.1 Sediminispirochaetaceae bacterium
GTTCCTGGGTTTATGTCCCTTTATCGGGGTCTCCAAGAACGTTGAATCGGCAACGGGAATGGGATTCGCGGTCATCTTCGTGATGGCCCTCGCTTCCATTACGACCTGGGGGATATACAATTTCATTCTCATACCTCTGCACATCGAATTCCTGCAGACGATAACTTTTATCCTGGTTATTGCGGCCCTCGTACAGTTCGTGGAGATGGTCATACAGAAGATATCTCCGCCTCTGTACAAGGCGCTGGGAATCTATCTTCCGCTGATAACGACAAACTGCGCGGTGCTCGGTATCGCACTGATAAATGTACGCAGCGAATACAACGCGCTGGAGAGCTTCATAGCGGGGATCGCAGCCGGAGTAGGGTTCCTGCTGGCTATAGTACTGATGTCGACCATCAGGGAGAAACTGAACAACGAATGGATACCCAGGTATTTTCGCGGTATACCCATTGCGTTTATAACCGGCGGATTGATGGCACTGGCTTTTATGGCCTTCGATAAGGCGCTGCTGAACAATCTGATTGGATAACAGAAGAGATAATGGGGGATACTGATGATATTTAGAGTGATATATTCATTTCTTTCGGTGGCGCTTCTGGGAGGATTGCTCGGTATCGGCCTGGCATTTGCCTCGCGGGTGCTGGCTGTTAAAAAGGATGAAAGAATTGAGAGAGTGGAAGGAGCGCTGCCTGGCGCCAACTGCGGCGCCTGCGGATTCGCGGGGTGTGCCGCCTACGCCGAGGCGATCGTCAAGGAAGGCGCGGAAATAAACCTGTGCAGTCCCGGAGGGGCATCGTCTGTCAAGGCGATAGCCGAGATCATGGGCCTCGAAGTCGAAGTAGGCGATGGAGGGAGAAAGGTGGCTCAGGTGCACTGCAGAGGGTCCAAGGCGACATCTACATATCTCTACGCCTATCGGGGAGTTATGGACTGTAATGCGGTCCATATGTTTTTCGAAGGCGATAAAGAGTGTAAATACGGTTGTCTCGGCCTGGGAAGCTGTATGAAGGTGTGTCCCACCGATGCGATCTATTACGATGACGAAGGACTCGTAAGGGTGGACCGGGACAAGTGCATCGGCTGCGAGCAGTGTGTCAACGTGTGTCCGACCGGCGTCATCAAGATGATACCGTATTCAGCGGATTATATTGTGGCCTGCAATTCCACCGATAAGGGCGCAGTTGTAAGAAAGTACTGTAAAGTTGGCTGCATAGGGTGTAAAATATGTGAGAAAAAGTCTCCCGAAGGCGGTTTCAAGGTCGAGGATTTCCTCGCGCATATCGATTACTCACAGGAGGGTGATCGAAGCGCGGCTGCACAGGCTTGTCCCGCCAAGTGCATAATCCTTGCCGACGACTCGCTCAAGGCGGCACAGATAGAAGATACGGAGAAGTCAAAGAAAGACGAATCCAAAAAGGTAGTGAATGAGAAAGCTTAAAATTGTTCTGGGCATGTACAACAGCCCGCCTGTCGGTACTGCCCAGGAACAGTTTGAGAAAGCGTACCAGTACTCATACAAACCATTTCTGACAGTACTCTACAAATATGCAATGCTGAAGGGTACGTTTCACTTCTCCGGAACACTGCTTGAATGGCTCGAAGACTTCCACCCCGAACTGCTGATGGTGCTGAACGAGATGGTTAAGCGCAAGCAGATCGAGATGCTCGGAGGTGGATACTACAGCCCGATTTTTCCAATCATACCCAGCAAGGACCGTCTCGGACAGATAGAACTCCTTACTACCTACCTGCGGAGAAAATTCGGTAAACGTCCGCGAGGCTGCTGGATCACCGAGGGTATCTGGGAACCCAACCTTATCTCGACGCTGAAGAGCAGCGGGATGGAATACCTGTTCATGGATGACAAGCTCTTTTTGCAGAGCGGTATGAACAAGGACTTGGTGTATCAACCGTATGTAACCGATGACCAGGGTAAAATGGCGATAGTGCTGCCCCTGCACAATGATTACATCGAGCGGATGTTCTGCGACCCTCCCGACAAGGTTATTGAGGATGTAGTTCAGCTGCATGCGGATAATCCGGACATGAACGTGATCAATATCCTTATCAATGGCGACTTCTTCGTCGTAAACCGGAGACACTATTCGAGTTTTTTTGCAGAGAACGGATGGTTCGAACAGTTCCTCACGGGGCTCACGAAAAAGGCCGAACAGATTGAAACGGTACTGCCGGGACGCTACGTGCGGGCGCAGGGACCACTCAAGAGGGTCTACCTGCCGTCACAATACATCCATTCCAACGGCATTCCGAATAAGGTGGAAGAAAATTATAACCGCAACGGAATGTTCAAAATATCTACATTTATTTCCAACAGGAACGGTCAGAGCTATTTCAGGCAGTACATCTCAAAATACCCGGAGATCCACCGCCTCTATTCGAAGATGATGTATGTCCACCAGGTAGTCGGGCAGGTCCGCGGCGACAGGTCCCGCAAGAAAACCGCCAAGGAAGAGAGCTGGAGAGGACAGACATGCGCGGCTTTCTGGCATGGACCCGACGGAGGCATATACAGGAACGGCATCAGAAAGGCAGTCTACAGGAGCCTCATAAACGCCGAACGGACGACCAGGGAGAAGGGGATCTTCTCAACATCACTCAACGTAGTCGACATCGATCTCGACGGAATACCGGAGTACATCTACCAGGGGCAGTTTATCAACGCGTACGTGCATCGGAAAGGAGCCTGCCTCTTCGAACTGGACTACGTCGTCACAGCGTGGAATTACCTCGATACGATGGCCAGGCACAGAGAGTCGTATCATGATGAAGAGGATGCGAAGAACGGTTTTGACAGGTATTCCAAGAACGCCTTCCAGGACCATTTTTTTAATGAAGATGTCAGTATCGATGATTTCGCCTCCGGTAACTTTAATGAACGCGTTCGTTACGTCGATTCACTCTACAGGGCACGGAAGGTTGAAAAAGAACGCAGAGAGGCACAGTTCGGAAGCAGGCATGAGTTTCAGGACAACGGTCGAACGATCTCCACCGATCTGTTGAAGGAGTATGATTTTTCCAAGAACTCTATAGCGGTGAAATACCGGATGAATACCGACTCGCAGGATGTAATTAAGGGCCGTTTTGCAACGGAACTGAATCTCTCCTTTCCTGAAGACGGCCGTTCACAGCTGGATGTCCTGGTAAAGCACACCGAAGGTGAGACGGAGCTGGAGAACGGCAGAATCGAACTCCACGATGTACATGAATTAAGTTTCCACGACCGGCTGAATAAGACGCTGATTACTCTCACAGCCGACCAGCCTGCGACTCTCTGGATATTTCCGATATACACAATCACTGAGAGGTTCGGTAAAAAAGTGTGGATGTATCAGCAAACGGCCTGTATCCTGAGCTGGAAGTGTGAGCCCAGCAGGAACAGACCCTTCGCCTGCACTGTCGGAATGAGGATCGAAAAAAGATAATCGAATCAGAGGGTGAGCAGCTCAAAGAGACGATCGATCCATGGCTGAGTTTCGACAAAGTAGCTGTCCCGCGCCATGAGGAACTCGAAGAACGACTGTGAATATTTTCCCTGATAGTAGTAGACCTGTCCAAGATAAAAATGTCCTCTATCGGTTGCCTTGGCACTGTGACGAACACTCATAAAAGAGGCAAGCTGTTTTTCAATCATTCCCCAGTCAACAGTATCCGGTTCGGTAGTTGAAAAAGAAGATGCAACTATGAGAGATAGCTGGTAATCTTCGCCGGTCAGATCTCTGGATGTATCGATGCCGAGGAGTACGGGTGAGAACGCAGATGTATCCTGTCCGGAGAACGCTAGACGGGAATCTATAGACTGCCACACCGAAAGGGTCTCATCATCGAGTTCCTGGGTGACTCGTGTGTAGTTGAGGTCGCGTGAGATCTGGTTCCCGGATAGTATGCCGCTGTTAAGAAGAAGAAACGGAAGCGGTGTAATTCGTTTTGATTCATCACCTCGTGGAAGGAAGGCCGACGTACCCCTCAGACCGATTTCTACGGGTTCCTGAAGGGTGTTCTCGCCAGGTATGAATGTGTACTGACCTGATTTCGTGGCGCCGGCGTCGAAAACCGCGTAGTAGTACGGTACTCCCGGGAGGGGGAAATCAACGAAGCTGTTTTCATTGGAGCCGAGGGTTGTTACAGCTGTAGCCGGGATTAGATCGGAGCTTTCATTAATCGGGCTGGTGCTGCGGTAGACGATAACCGGGCGGTTGGGTCTGGAGGATGAGAAGCTCAATTCGATCGAGTTCTCCTCCGCATAAGCGCGAAGATTGGTGACCTGTGTAACTATCTGGTCAGGCGTGAGGGTGGTGGACACGGAAACCGGCTGCATGAGGATGTTGCGGTATGGAATGAAGAGAGGGTAGAGGCTCCCGTCTTCGTCCCGGCCAAGGACGGCATAATAATACCCGCGGGTATCGGGAGGGGTATCGGTGAAGCTGGTCTCTGCTTCCGAAACGGCGCCTACACGCACAGCATTGGAGAAAGTTGCCGTACTGAATGGAGTGTTCGATCGATAGATCGAATAGCCGTAGAGCTCGGCAGGGGCCTTCTTCCAGGTCAGGGTAACCCTGTTCTGCTCGGTCGAAGCGGAGAGACTCGAAACAAATGGTGCAAAGATAGCTTCACCGAGAACACCCGTGCAGAGAACGATAGAAAATATTAGAATGAAAAACGGGACACCTCTTCGCATATATGCTATATTAATCGGCACAACAGCAGTGTTGCAATAGGAACCGAGATAAAAATTCCCGTGAAAGGGGTGTAAAGTGTTTGTATCGGTGGTAGTCGAACCAGGAAGCGACGGCAGACTCGAAGAAATAGACGACCTGCTGGAACAATACGGGTTCAGGGAGATACAGAAGGGACTGTGGGAATCAACCCGGATAATGGAAAAGTACCTGTCAAGATTGAAGAGGGATATTGACAGAAAAACTGACTACTATGATAAGGTCAGGATGTACCAGTATCCTCTCGAAGGAAGCCTTGCAATTACATCGCTGATTCAAAAACGTTGGAAGAGAGTACTGGTCAAACCATGAGGAGGACTAATATATGCTGACTGATCTGGAACAGCCTTTGATGGAACTGGAAGAGAAAATAGAAGAATCCTGGAGGCGTCTTTGACCCGGACAGCCTGATAGCTGAAGTTTCGGAACTCGAAGCAATGACAGGAGATCCGAATTTCTGGAACGACCGTGAAAATGCCGAAAAAGTGCTGCAGAAGATAAAGAAGAAGCACGATAAGCTGGATCCCTGGCAGGAGATACGGAACGAGTTCCAGGAGACGAAGGACCTTTACACTCTGGCCAGAGAA
>JBNGED010000188.1:0-3617 GCA_049975605.1 Sediminispirochaetaceae bacterium
AAAAAGGAGGTCTTGATTACCTGTGCTTCAAAACCCTAATCTTTGGGGTAGATAAGATGGAGAAAAGTGTTGCAGCACGATAGGACCGCGCAAATCATATCAGGCTTTCTAAATGATGACTCTCATCTATTCGTCTTCCCTTCCGAAGTGGCGGGGGAGTACCGTCTCAAACAGTCCCTCTTTCTCACAGAACGGCGGGCGGTTCGCAGCGACCGTTTTATCTCCTGGGACCGGCTGAAGGAGCGGGAGTTCTCTCCGCACCGTGAAAGGATACCTTCAAACATTCTGTACAGGACGGTGTTTGCCGCAGCGCTCCTCGAGGAACACGGCAGGAGCGGACCTATTCTCAAGGTACTGGCGGGTGACCCGGAAATGCATGATAGAGGGGCGGACCCTGCCGAGGTTCCTGATACGGGGATACTGGGCGGCCCGGGGGTGTTCCAGAACATGCTGGCGGGAATCCTGCCGCAGCTCAGGAGAGCGGTGGAGGTCTGCGGAAAAGATGGAGACCCCCTGCCTGCAGGGATTCCCGCTGCTCTCGCGCAGGATTTCAGATTCCTCTACCGGCGCTACCTCGAATTTCTCGATACTGCCGGACTGTTCGAACCTGCCTACCTCAGCGCGCAGGGCTGCAGTCCCGCGCATGTGTATCATATTTTTTTTCCCGAACTGATCGATGACTTCGAAGAGTATCGCCCCTTTGTCGAGGGGAACGAAGCATTTCGGCTCCACTATTTTTCCGGCATCGAGCCGGGCATCGAGCCGGGAATCGAGCCGGGTAACGAAGCCGGCCGGGAGCGGGCGGATAAGAAACAGGCGGATGAAAAACTGCCCGAGATAAGAAGATTCCCGGATGCGCGGCAGGAGTGCTCCTGGGTCGTTACGGAGATTCATCGGCTGCTGATGGAGGGCAATCATCCCGGCGATATCGCCATTACTCTTCCGGATTACGAGGGGTGGCAGCCGGTACTGGAGGAAGAAGCGGCCATACGGGACATACCTCTGGATTTCCGGTCGGGAAAGATGCTGACCGAATATCCGGCCGGCAGTCTGTTTCAGCGGCTGGCCGATCTCGCCCGCGGCGGGATGCACCTGGAGACCCTCAAGCTGCTGTGTCTCGAACCGGCCTATCCCTGGAAGGAGAGGCGTGAGCTGGGGGAACTGGTCCGTTTCGGGATCGATCACTTCTACCTTTCCAACTGGACCGAAAGTAACAGACCGCGGGATGAAATGGCGCGCAAATTGTGGCAGAACTCCGAGGATACCCTTCTGAAGTTCTACCGGGACCTGAAGAGCCAGATCGGCGGACTTGTCCAGTCTTCCTCCGTCGCCGAACTGCATACCCGGGTACACACCTTCCTGCATACTTTTTTTTCCACCGAGCAGTGGGACCCGCAGGAGGAGCGGGTCCTGCAGTACTGCCTGCATGTGCTGCAGGAACTCGAAGATGCGGAAAAAATCATCCATCCTCTGCGGATTCCCTCGCCATACAGGATCTGGACATCGCTGATGAGCCGCCGGGTCTATGTAAGTCCGGGCAGGCGAAACGGAGTTCCAGTGTACCGGTACCGCGTCTCGGCGGGAATTTGTCCGCAGCACCATTTCATACCCGGAGCCGGTCAGAGCGAGACGAGGGTCCGACGGGAGGATTTCAGCTTCATGCGGGACGACTACCGCAGCATGCTGGCATCACGTGCCACCCCCGATGCCTCGGCGGATTTCCTGCGGGTGTACGCCGTGTCAGGCGGTCAGGTGTATGTGAGCTGCAGCGACCTGGGCTTTTCCGGACCTCAGCTGCCGCCGAGCGAGTTCCTGGCAGCCGGAGGGGTGTCGTCCGGGGGTCGGGTTGCCGGCAGCAACTTCGCAGGCAGCAGCCTCGCAGGCAGCAGCCTCGCCGGCGATCCCTATGAGGTTGAAGAACTGTACTGGGCCCGCGAGAAGGGGCAGCCGGAGCAGCTGTTCTCCCTGCAGAAGCGGGGTTTTGAAGCGATGCAGGCTACCGGTTTCTCCCGCAAGGGGACCGACTACACCCGGGATATCGTCGGGGAACCCGAATTGGCCAGGCACATGCTGAATACCGCCCGGAGGAAGAATGCCGAAGAAGACGGAAGAGTATGGCTGACCCCCAGCTCCTTCGATATCTACGCCATGTGTCCCTTCGCCTATCTGCTTCAGAGGGGACTGAGGCTGAACGATGAAGAATATTCTCACCTCGTGATCGAACACCGCACTATGGGGACCATTCTGCACCGGATTCTCGCGGACCTGTACACACAGGTCGGTAACGAGGACGGCTGCTGGAAGGCAGAACACACGGAGAGATATCTGCAGATCGCCGACGAAGCCTGTGAACGGGAGTTCGTGAAGCGGCAGCGGAGAGGAGAAGATTTCGCGCCTCCGGCATGGTACTGGTTCACCCGTACTGCCCGTGAGCAGATCCGCACCTTCGTCAGGGAAGAGGGAAGGCAATTCGACGGTTTCGTGCTGGAAGGGACGGAACTCGAGCTTGCCGAGGCGTTCCCGGAAGGCGGGGCGGGGATGTGGGGCCGGATCGACCGGCTGACAAGGAAAGACGATGCCGCTGTTCTGGTGGATTACAAAAAGGGGAAGGTCCCGACCACGGACGACATCTACCAGAAAGAAGCGCTTCCGGCCAGTTCCCAGCTGCCGTTCTACGCACATGTAGCCCGGCACAACGGGTACCGGATCGCGGCGGCCTCCTACTACAGTCTCAAGGACGGTCGATACACCCACCTCTTCGCCGATCCTTCCGGACCGGTACTGCTACCCGCCAGGAGCAAAGCCAGACTCCAGCCGGAACAGTTCTTCGGACAGGCAGATCGTATCGCCGCCGCCGTGGAACAGATTGCCCGCCGGATGAGGGCCGGGGATTTTACTATCCGCGAAGACTGCCCCTCCTGTGACTTCCGGACAATTTGCCGTGCCAGGTACATTCTCAAGCTTCCGGAGGAACATCATGGGACCTAGACTGGATGCATCACAGCAGGCAGCCGCCTTTTCCCCGAGCAATACGGTGGTGACCGCCGGAGCAGGTTCCGGGAAAACCACCGTTCTCGCCCGGCGCTTCGTCTACCTGATCGAAAACGGGCTGGCGGAGGCGGACGGAATACTGACTCTGACATTTACCCGCAAAGCCGCCGCCGAAATGTACGAGCGGATCTACCGGCTGCTTCTCCAGCGGACGGAAAGCGCATCAGAACCGGAACACAGGGAACGCTGCCGAAGGGCAGTCGCAGGTTTCGATGAGGCGCAGATATCGACCCTGGACAGCTTCTGCGCACGAATTGTCCGGGGGGGAAGCAGCCGCTTCGGCGTATCCGGTGATTTCCGGCAGGATGAATTCGCCGCTGGGAAAATTATCTCCGAGACAGCCTTACAGTTTCTCCTCGAACATGCCGATCATCGGGCCCTCAGGCCCTTTGTCGAATCGTACGGGATGGAACAGGTCCTGGACCATTTCCTGATCCCCCTGGCCGGAGAGGAGTTCCATCTGGCCCGCGAGTATGACTTCCCGGGAATGTTCGACCGGCAGCGGGACTTTTTACTGGAACAGTCCCGGCGGATCGCCCTGCGGATGGAGGAGGAACGGCGCTGGT
>JBNGED010000188.1:3627-5272 GCA_049975605.1 Sediminispirochaetaceae bacterium
GGTTCCTCTCGTCCGATCTGCCGACCGACAAGAAGAGCCTGCAGAGCATCCGTGAAGGGATGGAGAAGTGCGGCTCTCCGGTGGAGCTTCAGGCGGCCGGCGACTGGTCCGGTCTTCATGAGACAGCCGCCGGAAAGATGGCGGACAAAATGGGCGGGGCCAAAGATCCGGTATTGCAGGAAGCCCGGGAACGGCTCAGGGAGTGGAAAACGGCGGCCGGAGAGCTGGAACCGATTATCGCCCTTTTCCTGAATGAGGACACCTACCGCGGCGTCTATTCCCTCCTCGGGGAATATCAGCGAAGAGTGATGAGCGCGAAGCGCAGTTCCGGAGTGCTCACATTCCGGGACGTAGTGGAGATGGCGGTACTCCTGCTGCGTGAAGACCTGGATCTCCGGAACTACTACAAGAGGCACTTCAGCCATGTCATGATAGACGAATTCCAGGACAACAACGATCTGCAGCGGCAGCTGCTTTTCCTGCTTGCCGAGAAAGAGGACAGGAACGTCCCGGGCGGTCCGGCGCCGGAGGACCTGCATCCGGGCAAGCTCTTCTTCGTGGGGGATGAGAAGCAGTCGATCTACAAATTCCGCGGCGCGGACGTACGGGTGCTGAAAAGTCTTCAGAACCAGCTGCAGGAGGCCGGGGGCAGCAGTCTGCATCTGGCGTACAACTACCGCAGCCACTCCGGATTGATCGAATTCTTCAACTCCATTTTTTCCCGTATACTGGCTTCCGGTGAGGATTCCAGCGATTTTGAAGCCCGCTTCACCCCCCTCGTGGCGCCGCGGCAGCACACCGGCTTCAAACCGACGGTGCGCCTCTTCTACAAACCGTACGACCCGGAGGACGAGCCGGAGGGAGATGGTCCTTTCCTTTCATCCAGCGAGGCCGAGGCCTGGACGATCGTCAGGTACATCAAAGATATGGTGGAATCAAAAAAGGTGCGCGTCCGGGATGAGCGGGCAGACAAGGGCGGGGATGAGCGGGGCTCCGACGGGACCCGCCCGGTGACCTTCGACGACGTAGCCGTCCTGATGCGCAGCTCGAGCAACCAGATCCACCTCGAGAAGTACCTGCGCCGTTCCAGGGTGCCCTATACCGTTCAGAGTATCCGCAGTCTGTTCCAGGAAGCGCCGATCAACGATATCTACCAGTATCTTCAGCTGATCGTATATCCCGGCGACCGGATTGCCTACGCCGCCCTGCTCCGTTCCCCCTTCGTTCATCTTTCGGATGATACGGTTATGCACATACTCCTCGATCAGGGGGTGGGGTATGCCGCTGATGGGGAGCCCGATGATGAAGAGGGCGCGGATGCTGAAGCGCCGGCTGCCTTCCGCCACAGCGGGGAGGAGGATTTTTTCCGGACCGGTGAAGAGAAAAAAAAATATCTCCGGGCGAAGGAGATGTACGAACGGCTTGCCGCCATGGCGCAGCATGCCGCCGTGGCGCAGCTGATCCGGACTCTCTGGTACGATGCCGGCTACCGCTACGTGGTGCTGCGCAATCCTGATTATCATCACTATCTGGAGTTCTACGACGCACTGATCTCGCTGGCAAGGCTGAGCGATCAGCGGGGGGAAAACCTGGCGGTCTTCCTCGACTTCATCCGCGACAATCTCGGGGATTATAAAAAACTCGA
>JBNGED010000189.1:0-5271 GCA_049975605.1 Sediminispirochaetaceae bacterium
ACATTGTATTGGGTAGAGATTCCTTCACTATTCCTTCAACTTCAATTGCCTCTTCTTTGGCCACAACCGCTCCTCTTTTGAAATATTTCAATTTATAGTAGATATATAGATCGAGATTGTCAACTAGTTGACATTTTTCTTTATATAAGTCATATTCACATGCTCATGCCACCGGCAAAATTTTCTGGGTGAGGTACGTGACATGGATAAGAAATTCGAAGCACAGATGCAGACCAAGCTTTTGGAGATGAAGGAGGATATTGTCAAATCCCTTATCTCGGAGAGTGAAGACTTCGAGGCGCTTATCGATGATCTCGATCCAAAGGATCTTGCCGATATCGCCGCCGACGACATCGACCGGAAGACCCTGGAAGCCTTGAATCAGCAGGAGATCAAGCGTCTGCGGCTCATCGATTCGGCCCTTTCCAGAATAAATAACGGCAGATACGGGGTCTGCATGCGGTGCGGCAAGAAGATCAAGCGGGAACGGCTCGAGGCTATCCCCTATGCCCTCATGTGTATTGAATGTAAGAATAACGACGAGCGTCGGAACCGCTAAATTTTTCATTAATATATTCTCATTCTTTCCGAAAATAGTAGATGAAGGACGGAAAGATGAGGATGCAGACTATCCAGTATCCAACCCAGCCTACTCTTTCACCCGCATATATGCTTCGGGCCAGATACAACGGGGGAAGAATTTCCTTTCCCGTTAAGCCGAGTCAGGCGATATATGCGCGGTTCGAACATGTTCAGGGATTTCCCTCCAGCGAAGGCAACGGTATTTCACTCTACAAGCTGCGGAGTATCGACAATCTCATCGACCGCCTGGTCAGCCTGAAGGAAAACACAGGCAGCAAGTCTCAGGAGATGAAGCTGGAGGCGATGATAAAATCCCTTGAAGCATCGAAATCAAGCATCTCCGAGGGGAATTTCTCTGCAGTTCTCCGGGAGAGCGCGGAAACTCTCCACTCAATGAGTCTCTCTTCCGCCCCATACGCCCGGAAGGGTGGATATCAGGGACTTCTCTTCAGCCTGAGTGCTTAAGATTTATCCACGTACAAGAAAAGGATTATGGTTCTTCTCCCGCTCGATAGTCGTGTAAGGCCCATGACCGGGAAATACACGGGTATCTTCAGGCAGGGAAAAGAGCTTCTCACGGATGCTTTGCAGCAGGATATCGGCGTTCCCGCCCGGAAGATCTGTCCGTCCGACTCCTTCGAAGAAGAGAGTGTCGCCTGAAAAGAGAATCAAATCGCTCTCGGAATAGATACTGATTCCTCCGGGAGTGTGTCCCGGGGTGTGAATCACTGTCAGGTCGGTATCGAGGATTGTATCGCCCTCCTCGAGCAGATGATCGTACTGCGGAAGGTTCTGGAGAAAACCGTGGAATAGGGAGTGGAACTCGACGCCGAGCATGGAGATGTCCTGCATGTGCCGTTCATATCCGGCAGGGCTGACGTATTCGCTGTCGAGGGGATGGATGAAGATGGGGATATCGATCCCTTCCGCCTTATAGTGGTATTTTAATTGACTAATTCCAGCAATATGGTCAAAATGTCCATGCGTGCATATAATAGCGAGAGGGCGAAAGTTTTTGATCTCGATATGTGATATTATTTCTTCTATACTGCCTGCGGGATCTATGATCACACATCCCTTTTTCCAGTGTGAAAAGAGGTAGGTATTTGTATTGAGGAATCCAGTGACGATCCTGTCTACCATAGTAGGTAACAGAGTAAGGTAATTTCCATGGTTTTGCAACCAAAAATTATATATCACCTTGCAGGTATTTTTTCCCTCGCCCTTGTATTCTATTTACTGATCCCGGGGATCGGTGCCTTCCGAATCAGGAACACCTGGCGGAACTTCCGGGCCCTCCTGCTGCGTGCGGCCCTCCTGCCGCCGGTCAGATATAAGGACGTTCGAAGTATTGACGCGGCACCTGGAGAGCAGAGAAGAAGCTGCCGTTTTTTTGGACGTCTGCAGGCCATGCAGGAGGATAACACCGTCTGGCTGAGCGACGGTGAAGTAAGTCTTCTGGCGGATCTCAGCCAGGTGTACGTGTACATTCTCTCATTCAATACGCCGATCACACCCGATTCCTGGAGCCGGTACCCCGCACAGCCTCCGCAGCGGGTGAAATGGGAGAAGATCTCATCCCTGCCTGAGGAGACCAAGATCTTCATCAGCGGAGGACTAGTCTTCAAGGACGGTCACGCCGTTTTCGTCGATACACCTGATGATCCTTTGTGTGTGCTGATATACGAATGGCAGGACAGCGAGGTTCTGCTCCAGGGAGCCTGGAACGGCCGACAGAAGAATGAATACTGGAATTCCGCGACTCCGGGATCTCTTACGCTCGGTTTTTTCAGTCTGTTTATATACTTCTACATACTCATGCGTTTCCCGCCGCTCATGCTGCCCGCCCTGCTGGCTCTTTCGCTCTCCTGTATTCCGTTCGCTCCTCTTTTACCCCCCGGGATCATCGCGTATTACTTCTACCGCCGGTTCTGGCAGCAGGGAAGGGTGCTTCGGGCCCAGCGGGACATCCTGCGTCTGCCGCTGGTTTTTTTCTCCCAACAGGACGAAGCTGAGGCCGAGCGGTCAATAACCCTGTCCGGCGGGGAGGTGTATGCGATGCGGCAAGTTGTATGTGATGAAATCCCCGCCGGCGCTCCGGTACACTGGATCGTTCCCGCAGTACCGTCAACGGGCAGGGCAAATGATTGCGTCTTCTTCGGCAGCGAGGGTCCGGCCTTCGAACGGCCGATGGATCCCATGGCTGAAGCTATCGCCGTGCCTGGAGATCCCTTCCTTCTCTCCCGCCGCTGTCAGGTATATGCCATGCGTAAGGAAATACTCGGACTGCTGATACTGCTCGGCGGAATAGGGATCACGGAGTTTATGCTGTTCGTACTCTTTAGCTACCTCGTGCTCTAGTTGGAATTGCTCTTTTTCTTGCGCGCGAAGTTGACGGTGATGTTACGTCCGCGGAATTCGATCCCGTCCAGTTTTTCGATAGCCTTTGGTGCTACGTCCTGAGGAATATCAATAAAGGAGTAGTTGTCCAGGACTTTAATGTTGCCGATCTCCTTCGGATCTATATCGAGGGCTTTATTGAACAACCGGGCGAGATCCCGGGGAAACACCTTCCTGTTCTTGCCGATACTGACGAAGATAGTCTGCATTTGGGAGGGCTCATCTGATCGGGAAAGCGAACCGCCGTTGGCGCTTTTCAAGAGGTAGGCGGCCAGATATGAACGCAGGTGCAGGGGAACGTTCCTGCGGATTATTTTTCTATACCGGTTCAGTTCATCGGGATCTGCCTCCTCCTTGATCTGCTTGATGAGGCTCTTCAATTTGCCTTTGAGGATCTCTTCCTTTGAAGGAGGTACTTCGTTTTTCATCTTCATCTGTTTTTTCTCCTGAAGTGTTGATAAGTGCTCACTCTCCCCAGGAACCGTCAGTACGGCAAAGTAGGGTGCAGGGGAGCGGCTCGATACAGCCCATCCTATTTCCTCGAATAATGACAGTCTGGATGGGACCCCTGAAAAAAGAATGGAATCATAGGCCAGTGGAATTCCGGCGGCATCATCGAACGATGCAATGGAGCAGCGGTAAAATGGCTCGGTACCTTCGTCCAAACGTGTTTCTTTCTGTTCTTTCAGAGGGACGGTGCAGGTAGGAAGCCCGCCCCCGTTGAACTCTTCCTTCAATCCGGCCGCTTCGGCGGCGGAAGGTACAAGCAGGAGGGTGTTGTGGAGATCAAGGCCGTATATAAGCCGTAAAATCGCGGTCGGGTTCCAGGAGCCGGATTCATATATGTGGAGCATGGGAATCCGCGCCCGCCGGTCAGCCAGTGAAAGAACGGTTGGTCTTTTGAGCAGGTAGGAGAGGTTATCGACCTGATCGAAGGAAGGGGAGAATACAATGGACTGCACCTTTTCCGGAATTTTTGTCATAATGAACTCTACATCCCGATCGAACTCGAGATGGTCGGAGTTCTGGGGAATGTTGATGATCACCGAGATTTCCCGGCAGAACTCGAGGTTATTTCTTCGGAGGTGATCAATGATACGCTCGGTAGTGCCGACAATTAGTCCAGGGTGTTTAGACAATAAACGCAGTTCGTTTTTCGCCTGGGGCTCCCGGCCGAGGATCGCGGCGCACTTCCCCTTGGACTTCAGACCGGACAGGCGGTTGAACTCGACGCCGTATTTGCCGGCCAGTTCGGCCGAGTCTACCAGGATGAGGACCGATATGCCGCGCTTTCGCGGTTTGGGGGTGATGAGAAACGGCAGGAGCTGGGCGATGGTTTTCCCTTCTCCTGGAATGCTTTCGACGATCAGGTCTTTACCCTGGAGGACTGCCGGAATGTATTCTTCCTGTAGAGGCGTGAGTTCTCGAAATCCGGCTGAAGCAAGCAAAGACTCCACTTGTTCTGTTGGATGTTGTCGCACGGTGAACTGTAACACAGTGGTTTCCTATGATTTACTACCTATGTATAGTAAAAAGATATCTTTACTCTATATATTTGTCAAGAAAGGGAAAAGGAGGAACCATGAACCTCTCTATCAGATATAGACTTACAGTTTTGGTGCCGCTGATCTGTCTGCTGCTGCTCGGCGCGGGAGGCGGACTGGGGGCGCCCGTGCAGCTGCATGCCGAGGAATTCCGGTTCAGATACAGTGCCGGGACCAAGTTCAAGGCTCTTTCGGAGGTGGATGAAGAGGTGTACTACAACGGGCGATTCGCCTATAACGCTCTGATCCTCAACCGGATTGCCTGGGAGGTGAAGGATGTCAGACGAGGATCCGGGTTGATCGAGGGCACCTTTATTACTACGGAGCAGCTTGGAATCGACAGGCCGGTCTATGAGATCAGCAGCACATACTCATCGCGGTACTGGCGGCAGGCTGACGGCACATACGATATCGAACCCGACTATTACATGCCTGTGGTTAGAAATGTTCCAATTTTTCCCGAAGGAGATATGGAAGTCGGTGAATCCTGGAAAGCCCCCGGCGAGGAGGTCCACGACCTGCGGAGGGACTACGGTATAGATGTTCCCCTTCGCATTCCATTCCGGGCCAGCTATCGATATCTTGGACAGGGAGAGTTCAAGGGGAAGGAGTATGATCTCATCTCCGTACAGTACACGGTCCGGCACCGGACCTCCTCCTATTTTACCCGCTACCCCCTGTATCCGGTCAGGATAAGCGGTTTTTCCGACCAGCTCATATTCTGGGACGGGGAGAACGGCTATCC
>JBNGED010000190.1:0-5266 GCA_049975605.1 Sediminispirochaetaceae bacterium
CCCCATAAGCGCTAACTTAATTTGGTGAAGCAATAGTTCATCATCTGATAATTTCTTTTTCTATGACTTTCTGACAGATATTTTACTATGAAGTCCCATGATAAAATAGAAGTTTTTAATGAAAGGGTAGGTTCAATGGAGTGTTGGAGTTGGTGATAAATAAATGCAAACTCGCGCCATCTACTTCTGCTTCTCTTCAAGGGAGAATTTGTAACCCCAGGGGGAAAAATCCGAGGCAATACGAATAAGTCGCTCGGATGCTAATGCAAGGAACAATTTTCCGTAAAGCCAAGCTTTAGAACTTTGTATGTCGTGTTTGGGAAGATGACCAAGTTGAGCTATTGATTTGAACCTTTTGAATACTAATTCTATTTGCCATCGTACTCTATACCAATCCAGAATAGATTGACAATCAAATCTTTCCTCAGGAAAGGTGGTAAAGACAACTACATACTTTGCCATTTCAAGAGATTCTGAGCCAAGATTAGCTTGTTTCTTTAATGCTCGTTTACGCAGCTTTTCTTGGCTCTGTGAAATTGCTGTTTTGCTTTTTCGTATAGCACAAAGACGACCAGTTACTGATTGATTTAGCTCATTTCGTACCACTACTTTCCAACTATCAGTAACCCCGGCTTTCTGAATTGTCTTTACATGTTCAATCACAGAGAATTCATTCCCCGCTGCATCTTCAAGGTATACTCCATGCCTCCAACGCAATAGGATGTAGGCTCCACTCTCAACTGTTGTGTAGAGGATTCCACTGATACTACTGTAGCCTCGATCCACTATTACATATTCACCTTTTGAGATAGGAAAACGATTTAGTGTTTCTCCAGAACCTACACCTTCGGCGGGCGTGAGGTTGAAATAGTCACATTCTAATGTAGGTAGTCGCAAACTGTAGTGAAGCCGCCACTGACTGCCGGTTTTTCCTGGTTCTCGAATCACAGAGGCATCAAAGATTCTTATCGGCAGAGTCTCATTCTGTGTAGGTAGAGTAACCCCATGTTCAAAAAGCATACGGGTGGCTAATAGTTGTAACCACCTGCAAGATTTACGCAACCGTTTCAGTAGGGCAACATCAGAAAGATCGGCTATACCTGCCATGCGAGCTCGGGTTACTGTCTCTCTTAGTGAATAGCCGCAGCCAATATGCATGAGAATTGTTCTTAAAAGAGGTCCGGCTGCTTTATTTTTCCGTAATCCTTTCAGTGCTCCAGTTTCTTCGGCAAGCCCCTCCCAATCCTTAGGAAACACTGTTTTTAATATTTCCCAGTCTTCATTAGCCAAATCTTCCCTATCTGCTAACTCCATAGAAACATTATATCATTATATGATCGAATTTACAACAAACAAGTTAGCGCTTATGGGGGCGCCCCCCCGTCATGAAAATAAATCTTTATCGGAGGGAATTCATCTGATAGAATGGGTGGGATATAACATGGTGCGGTAAAAAAGGGGGATGCGCGTGGACAATGTGAAGCTTCATCCGGAGGGACGGGTCGGCAAGGGATTCGTGCCGGCGGAATACCTGCGGGAGGGGGAGGACGAATATGCGGTGCGGAACCGGCAGAACCCGGCGGAGGCCCGGAAGGACGGTGGCTGGCGTGAGCTGAGAGCGGACGAGCGGGAGATCCTGGTGCTCAACGGGAACACCGCCGAGGACTGGGACGAGGTGCTGGTCAGCGGTGTCTTCGATCCCAAACGGGTACAGAACTGCAGCTTTCACGGTCTGGTGAGGATCGGGACGGTGAGAGCGGCGGTTCTGGAGCATCACGACCTGCAGCTGCCGGTGGGGCTGAGGAACTGTTTCATTTCCGAGTGCGATATCGGCGACGACTGCGCCCTGTACAACGTGCACTATCTGGCGCACTACATCATCGGCGACCGGTGTATCATCGCCAACGTGGATGAGATGCACACCACCAACCACGCCAAGTTCGGCAACGGCATCGTGAAGGACGGCGAGCCGGAGGAGGTGCGGGTCTGGCTGGACGTCATGAACGAGACCGGTTCGCGGATGGTTATGCCCTTCGACGGGATGATCACGGCGGATGCCTATCTCTGGGGAAAATACCGGGACGACGAGGCGCTGCAGAAGCGGCTGGGAGAGATGACCCAGGAGCGTTTCGATTCGGCCCGCGGATACTACGGTACCATCGGGGACCAGACGGTGATCAAGACCTCCCGGATTCTGAAGGATGTAAAGGTCGGAGACCACTGCTACATCAAGGGCGCCAACAAGCTCAAGAACCTGACTATCAACTCGTCGGAGGATGAGCCGAGCCAGATCGGCGAAGGTGTGGAGCTGGTGAACGGGATCATCGGCTACGGCTGTCATATTTTCTACGGCTGCAAGGCGGTGCGCTTCATCCTGGGGAACAACTCCAGCCTGAAGTACGGCGCCCGGCTGATCAACTCCTTCCTGGGGGACAATTCGACCATCTCCTGCTGCGAGGTCCTGAACAATCTGATCTTTCCGGCCCACGAGCAGCACCACAATAACTCCTTCCTCATTGCATCGGTGGTCAAGGGTCAGAGCAATCTGGCGGCGGGGGCGACGATCGGTTCCAACCACAACAGCCGGGCCAACGACAACGAGGTCGAGGCGGGCCGGGGCTTCTGGCCGGGGCTGTGCACCAGCCTCAAGCATTCGAGCCGTTTCGCCTCTTTCGTGCTTCTGGCCAAGGGGGCCTACCCGGCGGAACTGGATATACGTCTGCCTTTTTCCCTGCTGAACAACAACGAGAGCGCCGGGGCCCTCGAGGTGATACCGGCCTTCTGGTGGCTCTACAACATGTACGCCCTGGCGCGGAACTCCTGGAAGTTCCAGCACCGGGACAAGCGGAAGACCAGGGTGCAGCACATCGAGTTCGACTACCTGGCGCCGGACACGGCGGAGGAGATCCTGGAGGCCCGAAAGCTGCTGTCCCTGTGGACGGGGAGGGCTGCATTGCGGAGGGCTGCCGGCAATCGGGCTGGTGGAAGTCCGGAAGGCAGTATATCACCGGATGAGGCGCCGGAAGAACTGATCTCCCGGGGACGGGCACTGCTCGAGTCGCCCGATACATTTCCCCGGGACCTGAAGGTCTACGGCGAGGGGATGGAAAAATCGCGCCGGCCGGTGCTTATCGTAAAGCCGGCGGCGGCCTACCGGGCCTACGGGGAGATGCTGGTCTACTACGGCGTGAAAAACGTTATGGCTTTCATGAACGCTCATCCCGGATTGGCTTTTCACGAGCTGGACGGGCGGATACGTGCGGGCGGGGGAGAAAGTACCGGCAAGCAGAACAGCGGCCGCGGGAAAAACGCCGGAGAGAATGAAGGTGGCAGCGCGGAGAATGAAGGACGCGCGAAGGTGTGGGTCAACATGGGAGGCCAGCTGATGAAGGCGGAGGACGCGGACACCCTTCGGGCGGACATCGGAGCGGGCCGGCTGAGGACGTGGGACGAGGTCCATGCCCGGTACGATGAGCTGTGGTCTGATTATCCTCTGGAAAAACAGCGGCATGCCTACGAGGTCCTGTGTGAACTGACTGGAGCCGGGCAGCTTCAGCAGAAGCACTGGCTCGATCTGCTCTACCGGACCAGGAAGATCCAGGAGTATATCCGGGACCAGGTCTACAACTCCCGGAACAAAGATTTTGAGAATACATTCCGGAAGGCGACTTACCGGAACATACAGGAGATGACCGCCGCCATCGGAACCATCGGGGACAACAGCTTCATCAGGCAGGTCCGTGAGGAGACGGACCGTTTTCTCGAGATGGTGGATGAAAAAATAAAAATGGTCCTCTGAGCGCGAGGGCTCTGGGGGCCTGTAAGAATAAGATTGAAAAGAATAAGACTGAAAAAATTATCAGACAGGCAGTGAAGGAGAGGTACATGAATCTACAGGATGAACATTATTCAACATACGCACTGGTCAAAGAGATGATGGAGACGGCTGATGTAATCAAGCGGTTCAATCCGGCAGTGACCCGGGACGTTGCGAAAAAAATCAGCCCCGTCGGGAAGCTGTTCCTGACAGGTGAAGGGTCGAGCCGTATTTTCCCCGCGAAAAATGCGGTCCGGCGGTCCCTGACGGCCGGCATGGAACTGGGGGTCTTTACCGACGGGTCCCGGCAGGCGGCGACCTATGACCTGAAGGATTTCGCGGTCTTCTGCGCGTCCAACTCCGGCCGGACCAAGGAGATCGTCCTGCTGGCCCAGAAGCTGAAATCCGAGGGCAATCCGAACCGCTTCGGTCTGACCGCCAACAGCGGAACCAAACTGGAGGAAGCCTGCGCCGAGACCTTCGTCCTGGGCTGCGGCTGGGAACAGGCGGTGGCGGCCACCAAGAGCGTGGTGGAGCAGGCCCTTTTTTACGAATCGATTCTGCGCCATATCGACGGTACCATCGATGCCTTCGACCTGGAGGCCCTATCCGCTGCGGTGAAAACGGTCCTGACGAATCCGATCGATCCGGAGATTGTCAAGGCGGCCATAGCCGCGCCGACGATCTACTTTGCCGGCTACAACGACGGGGTTGCCGAGGAGCTGACCCTCAAGACGAATGAAATTACCCGGAAGAAGTCCGATTATCTCGAAGGTACCTACGCTGTGCACGGGATCGAAGAGGTGATGGAAAAGGAGGACATCGTCTTCGTCATCGATCCTTTCGACGAGGAGATCGATAAGTTCCAGGAGGTCCTGGAGAAAGGGGTCGGACTCAAGGTCGTGGCGATCGCCGGCCGTGACACTCCCTTCCCGACGATCATTGTCCCGGAGGCCGGAGCGCTGAGCAACTATGTGTACCTCTGCGCCGGATGGAACCTCCTGGTGGAGATCGGACTGGCCTCCGGCATCGATCTGGACAAGCCGAACAGGGCCCGGAAGGTCGGCAACGAGTTGATCGGGGGCTGATGGAAAAAACCTGGGAACAGGTGAGGGCGTGATTAGCAGGCGTCCCAGTTCAGGCCGTGATTCACGGCAGCCGGCTGTGTACCAATCGGACGTTTATCGGCGGGACATTTGCAGGCAGGACATCTACCGGCGGGCCTGCAATGTGAAAAACGGACTCTCCGTTTACTTTTCACCGGCCCGGTCCTATACTTTACCGTAACAGGGGAAGCAGAGAAGATGAGATATCCGATGCCCCGCGCGAACAGGAGCGTGGGAAAGAAAATAGTGCCGCGTGTACTGTTCGTTCTTGTGATAGCACTGATAATTGTTCTCTCGGGCTGTATTGGTACGGGAGCAAGCGAAGAATACGAAGCGTATCCGG
>JBNGED010000191.1:0-214 GCA_049975605.1 Sediminispirochaetaceae bacterium
CTGGCAGACCATCGTTCACACTCTGGTTCCGGCGGCCCGGTCGGGAATTATAGCCGGAGTGGTGCTGGGGATCGGACGCGCGGTGGGCGAGACCATGGCGGTACTGATGGTCGCCGGGAATTCGCCGATCATGCCGAAGGGCCCCCTGAGTCATGTGCGTACCCTGACAATGAATATTGTCACCGACCTGAAGTACGCCGGTGTAGGGAGTCTC
>JBNGED010000191.1:224-5263 GCA_049975605.1 Sediminispirochaetaceae bacterium
CACCACCGGTATCGTTCTGTTCATATTCATCATGATCACCAGTCTGACCGTTCAGGTCTATCTGAAGAGATCAATCGAGAAGGAAATGTAACTCTATGATTATTTCAGCGCATACGAGAAAGACAAAACGACAGGAACGAATCGCCAAAGGAGTCATTTGGTTCTTTGTCATCCTGACCATCGTGATATTGGCCTGGATTGTCCTGTATGTTCTCTTCCGCGGGTTCTACTTCAGGAACGAGGTCAACTACGATGTGACCGACATGAAGGAGCAGCAGATAATACTGAACGAAGATGTCGAACCGGTGGTATTCATCATTCATCCGGGGGTACGGCTCGACGATCTGACCATGCAGGAGCTGCGGACCATCTACACAAAGGCACGCAAGGAGAAATGGGGCCCGTACACACAGCAGGATCTTCGGGTGGAGACCTTCGTGCTGTCATCCGGAACAGCCTTTACAGACACGGTGAACGGATTTATCGAAGGGCCTGAGGAAGAGATCAACAAGTATGCTACTACCGTGGCAGATCCGCAGAGTATGATCGAGAAGGTCGCCTCCACCAGAGGGGCCATCGGATACATACCGGCATCGGCGGCGGAAGGAATCGGCAAAAAGGTAAAGATCGCCTCCATCCGCAGGATTTCAGCGGTGGTGCATCCATCCGTCAAAGAGATCGTGAACAATGTGCAGATGCAGGAGCTCACTCCCTCGCAGCTCGAGGAGATATTCAGGGGTGAGATACAGAACTGGCAGGAGGTCGGAGGGATCGATCTTCAGGTGCGCCCGGTCCTTCCGCCGAAGAGCACTCCCTACTCGGTGATCCATCAGAACATCCTTCCGGACGGTGTTGTCCCGGAGGGAGTCCAGCAGACCGGTTCACTCGAAGAGTTCTGTAATGCTATTGAAACAACGCCGGGAGCGGTGGGACTCTGCTTCTATAACAATGTTATCGAAGGGGGAGAAGAGCTCTATATCGAGGAGATCCGCCGTATCGAATCGGGAGCGAATCTTACCATACATTACCTGATCGAGGCGCCTGCCCGGTCGGGGGCCTGGGGAGGGATCTCCACGATCATCATAAATACCTTCTTCCTGATTCTCTTCACACTGCTGTTCTCGACTCCCATCGGGGTCCTCGGGGCCATCTATTTGGTAGAGTACGCCAAACAGGGAAGACTGGTGAGAATTCTGCGGCTCGGAACCGAGACCCTTGCGGGGATACCCTCCATCGTCTTCGGTCTCTTCGGCTCGATATTCTTCGTAAATATGCTCGGCCTGGGGATCGGCTTTATCTCCGCTACGCTCACCGTAACCATGATGATCCTGCCGACCATCATCCGGACGACAGAGGAAGCGCTGAAAGCGGTGCCGATCTCGTTCAGGGAGGGAAGTCTCGCTCTGGGAGCCACCAAACTGCAGACCATAGCGAGGGTTGTGATACCGGCCGCTTCGCCCGGTATTCTAACCGGTATTATACTCGCGGTCGGACGTACGGTCGGAGAGACGGCGGTACTGATCTACACCCTGGGTTCCAATTACGAGCTGGTCCGGGGACCGAGTTCTTCGGCGAGGGTACTCTCGCTTCATCTCTACAATATGTTCGCAGAAGCGATTTCTTTCGACAGGACATTTGCTACCGGTGCGATCCTGATCTTTATCGTGCTGCTGGTGAACTACTCGACCACGAAAATGATCGGCAGAATGAATAAAATGGCCGGAAAATAGGCAGGAGAAATACATGGAAATGAATGAAACCAAACTGAAGATTAAAGTGGAAAACCTGGATCTCTATTACGGTGATTTTCAGGCCCTCAAGGAAGTCGATATGGACATCGAGGAGAACAAGGTGACCGCCCTGATCGGTCCTTCCGGGTGCGGCAAATCGACCTTTATCCGTACGCTGAACCGGATGAACGATCTGATCGATGGGGTAACCATAACAGGCAACATCAGATACGACGGGACTGAAATTTACAGCGGTTACGACGTGATCGAGCTGCGGAAAAAGATCGGAATGGTGTTCCAGAAGCCCAATCCTTTTCCCATGAGCGTGTACGACAACGTCGCCTACGGTCCGAAAACCCACGGAGTAAAAAACAAGGCCCAGCTGGATGAGATCGTGGAACGGAGCCTGCGCGGGGCGGCCCTGTGGGAAGAGATCAAGGACCGTCTGCACAAGCCCGCGCTCGGGATCTCCGGGGGACAGCAGCAGCGTCTCTGCATCGCCCGTGTGCTGGCGGTGGAACCGGATGTCTTGCTCATGGACGAACCGACTTCGGCCCTCGACCCGATATCGACCTCACGAATAGAAGATTTGATTGATGATCTGAAAAAAAACTATACTATAGTAATTGTGACTCACAATATGCAGCAGGCCGGACGCATTTCGGACAGCACCTCCTTCTTCTTTGAAGGCGTGGTAATCGAAACGGGACCGACGGAGGAGATTTTCTTCAATCCCAGGAATAAAAAGACCGAAGACTATATTTCCGGAAGATTCGGTTAATACAAAGGAGTACAGTGATGCCGACAAGACACCACTTTCAGGAAGAACTGCAGGAAGTACATGACGAGATTCTCAAGATGGGCACATTGGTAGCGGAGGCGCTCGATAACGCCTTGACGGCCTTCAGTGAGAAACAAATAGTGCTGGCCGAACGGGTCATCGCGGAAGACGGAAACATCGACGAAATGCAGCTTCTCATTGAGGACCGCTGCACTCTGATTATGGCCACCCAGCAGCCGGTGGCGACGGATCTGCGGAGCCTCATTACAGCCATAAAGATTGCCTCCAGCCTGGAGAGGATAGGTGACCACGCCGTTCATCTATCCAAGACGACGAGCCGGCTCGAGGGGAAGCCGCAGATGGACCCGCTCCGCAAGCTCATCGTTCCAATGGCCGAGGAGGGTATCAGTATGGTAAAGGGAGTGCTTACCGCGCTGGCTGACCATGATACCGACAAAGCCAGGGAAGTCGCTGCGATGGACAACGGCCTTGACAGGACCCACTCGCGCCTGTTCGAAACACTGGTAAATTTCCAGAAGGAGCATCCCGAACACGCGCTGCAGACAACTGATCTGCTCTTCCTTATTCGATTCCTCGAACGGCTCGGCGACCACGTGACGCATATATGTGAATGGATTATACTGAGAGAAACCGGACGTTATGCGGAGCTGAATAAGTAAAAGAATGCAGATACAGAGAAATTCACTCCTATTCCGATATCTCCTGCTGTTTTTCGTTGTCACCGTTCTGCTCATGGCGATATACGGATATGTCGCGTATGAAGTCAAGCAGCTGGTGTATCAGCAGATCCGAAGGGACCTTGCCGGTACGGCCAGTATACTCGAGCCTCATCTCCCGTCGGTGGATCGGCAAGCCCAGGAGATCGATACATTCTGCAAGCAATATGCAGGGACCCACGATCTGAGAATTACGGTCGTCCTCAGCGACGGGACGGTTCTCGGTGATTCTGAATATGACATCTCCATGATGAACAATCACGCCGACCGGCCTGAAATTATCGCCGCCTTACGCGGCGGGGAGGGGTTTTCCGTCCGGTACAGTGTGACCCTGGGAATAGATCTGGCATACCTGGCTGTACCGGTCAGTGAATACGGAAATATTGCGGCTGTTTTCCGTCTCTCCCGTCCGGTTGATGATATCGAGGCCTTTATCGGTGAACTCGATATGAGGATCATCATGCTGCTGGTCTTTATCCTGATTCTTTCGGGCTTCTTCGGATACTACCTGACGTACAGGATGCGCAGTCTGTTCAGACAGATCGAGACCTCTCTGGAAAAAGTCGAATCAGGGGAATATGATATCGCGCTGGATATACCCTTCCCGGCCGAGGCGCAGCCGCTGGCGGAAAAGATGAACCGTATGGCCCACCAGCTCGATCTCTCTATCACGGAGATTACAGCCCGAAACAACCAGCTGGAAGCGATACTTGCCAACATGGTGGAACCGGTTGTCCTGCTGGATAAAAATCTGAAGATACGCCACATGAACCGCGCGGCAGTCAGAATGCTGGATCTCGATCCGGTCCGGTCCATCGGTAAGGGAGTGCTGGAGACCTTCCGCAATTCCGCCCTCTACGAGTTCGCCCTCGATGTGCAGCAGGGAGTTGAAGCCCTCGAGACGAATATCGAGCTCAATAAAGATCAACACATGGTATACCTGCAGATCCACGGTACCCTCATACAATCCCCCCTGAGAGAAAGGGACAGACTGAGATTCCAGGATTCGGACTCCTACAAAGAGGCGGTGCTGCTGGTATTCAACAACATAACCCAGATCAAGACCCTGGAAAAGATCCGGCAGGACTTCGTCGCCAATGTTTCACACGAACTGAAGACCCCGATAACTTCGATCACCGGTTTCGTGGAGACCCTTATGCACGGGGCTATCGACAATAGAGATGAGGCCCTGCAGTTCCTGGGAATTATCGACAAGCAGTCGAGGAGGCTGAACTCAATTATTGACGACCTGCTCAGTCTTTCGAAGCTCGAGAATCTCGAACACCAGGAGCTGGAGTTCGAGGACTGTAATATCGTCGGAATCGTGTCGGCGGCGGTACAACTGTGTATGGATAAAGCCCGTGGAAAGAATATCGAGATCATACAGAAGTGCGAAGTCAACATGCAGGCTGAAGTCATTCCCCTGCTGGTCGAACAGGCCCTCGTCAACATTATCGACAACGCGGTCAAGTACAGCGACAGAGACGACAGAGTCATTATTACCTGTACCGAGTCGGAGAACTACATTCACATTGCAGTCGAAGATTACGGCCGGGGAATCCCCGAGAAGGACCTGCCCCGTATATTCGAACGCTTCTACCGGGTCGACAAGGCCCGTTCACGGGAGCTTGGAGGGACTGGCCTCGGTCTGTCCATCAGCAAGCACATCATCCGGGTAAACAACGGCACTATCCGGGTAACCAGTGAAGTCGGAGTAGGAACTACTTTTTACATAAATTTGCCAAAACACCAGCAGAACTGACACTCCCGGTGGAAAAGAATACCAGCAGC
>JBNGED010000192.1:0-1293 GCA_049975605.1 Sediminispirochaetaceae bacterium
TTAGGCTCCTGTTCATGTCCCATTTCACATAGCTGATAGGCGCCGAACTCAGCAATCCGTTGACGGTATCGATGATGAAATCGCACACGACCGGTCTGCTCAGATCCAGTACCAGCTGGTTCCGCCCTTCAGCCGCCGGCCGGTCCGGTATGGACAGTATCCAGTCGGGATGCTTATGGTACAGTCTGCTTGCATACGAGATCATTTCGGGTTCGATCCAGAGACCGAACTTCAATCCCCTGTGTTGCAGACTCTCGCCTAAAGACTTCAATCCCCCCGGAAGTTTCCTCCGGTCCGCCTGCCAGTCTCCCAGTGACGTTCTGTCCGAATCGCGCCCCTCGAACCATCCGTCGTCGAGCACGAACAGCTCTATCCCCAGGTCTGCCGCCGTATCGGCCAGCTTCGTCAGCGTTGACTCATCGAAGTCGAAATAGCTTGCCTCCCAGCTGTTGAACAATACGGGCCGTTCCATTGCCGCGAACCGGGGAGGTACTATCCGTTCCTGAAAAAACCGGTGAAAACGGCGGCTCATTCCGTTCAGACCGTCATCAGCATACACCATCACCGCCTCAGGGGTATAAAAACTCCCTCCCGGCTCGAGCTCCCACTCAAAGGTGTCCGGATTAAGTCCCATGTTGACGCGCAGGTTGCCGCCGTGATTCAGTTCGATTTCAGCGAGAAAATTGCCGCTGTAAATAAGGCTGTATCCATACGCGTCTCCTCTGAACTCGCCTGTCTCCGGTTCGAGCAGCGCGAAGGACGGGCTGAACTGGTGACTGCTGATACCCCGTGTGCTTCCGAATGAGAACGTACCCGGCTGAAGGGTCCTTCTAATGATCTGCCTCTCGCGGGCCCAGGCTCCGTGCAGGTAGAGGAGCTCATAGTCCCGGTTCGGCATATCCATCGAAACACTCGCCGCTTTCTCTAATCGGAGAGCTGCATTTCCCCGGTTGTGAAAGATGACATTGCGGGTAACTGCATCGTGTTCCGGAAACATCGTGTAGGAGAGCACGGTCAACAATCCGCTCGGATGGTCGACCATGCGCAGCTCAACAGTCTGAATATCCTCATCGGAACCGGTTCGGGCGGACGGCAGGCCCGGAATTTGATGTTTGCCCCGGTATATATTCACGTCGAGTTCAAAGAGCCCTGTGACCGGGTATCCGCGGCTGTCACGTACGCCGAATGCGGGAACCCGGTAATCCCCGTTCTCGGCGAAACCGTATTCACATCTTAATTCATCGATAAAGTATGAGGTGTCACGGTCCTTTATCTTGATGGAATAACCAGGTT
>JBNGED010000192.1:1303-5223 GCA_049975605.1 Sediminispirochaetaceae bacterium
GAAATGAACTGTCTGGTACCCGCAAGCGTCTGATACGGGCCCCAGTAGAGATGCAGCGGCAGATTATGGCTGTAAAGCTGTATCACATAGGAGCTGTGAAGCCCCTGCATGGTTATAATCTGATTTGCCGTATCGAATTCGATCGTTCCCATCTTCAGATCAGGTGGTTATCTTGTCCCCCGTTCCCTTCATGAAGTCCTTGTTCTTGTCACCGACCCAGTAGCGTTCACCGGCGATGGTCCAGATAAATGTCAGGGCTTCTTCATGACTGAAAACAGGGTGATAATTCATCACGGGGATGGTTATGTGATCACCGGTCTCGACGGAGGTCACGAAGGTCTTCTGTTCGTCGGTCTCATAGACTTCCATTGCGCCCCGGCCTTCGATGAAGGAGTATACCTCCTCCTGGTCCGTGTGATTGTGGGGCGGCCAGGCACGGGTATAATCCTGATAGAAAGTATACCCCGAGATCAGCTTGTTGGCGGGTTCACTCACATCGAACATGAGGTAGACATCCTTGCGGTGCAGCCGGCGGATCCTCTTTTTGTCCTTCTTCACTTTCTTCCACTTGGCATGATAGACAGGATGAACTTCATCTCCGACTGCCCTGTACAAATAGAGATGAGCGTCCTTCTCACCCTCTGCGGAAATCCGGAAGGCGGAATTAACAGGAACATAGAGCACATCGTAGTGCTCGAGCTTAAACATCTCCCCTTCTACTTGAATACTGCAGTCATCTCCAAGATTGTATATCAGGGTCTCCTCGTACTTGAAAGAGAGCTGAGGGGACCGGCCGCCCTCGAAGATGTCGACCTGCGCCGCGCTCAGATAATCAAGATTCGAATCCTGCTGGTTGAACAGCTCCGTAATAACACATCTACCGTTTTCAAGATAGAATTTCTTTCCTGGCTTGATATTCATAGACTCTCCTTTGCCTGCGCAGTTATTTTGATAAACATTATCACACGTGTATTTTAATTATTTTCTGTAAATAAGTAAATAGTAAAAAAAAGGAAAACTGTTTCTCCCGCCGGAAATACGAAAATACAGGAGGGCGGCTGATCAGACCCTGTGAGGGATGGTGAAACGGACCTCCGTTCCCTTTCCCTCAACGCTATCTATTTCTATCGAGCCGTGATGTGCTTCGACGACGCTCTTCACAATTGCCATTCCAAGGCCCGTTCCGCCGTTGGGACTCGAAGAATAGAAGGGTTCGAAGATGTGATCAAGTACCTTCTCGCTCATTCCGCTCCCGTTGTCCCTGACGCTGAACTCGATATTCTCCGAAAGAGCGCGGGTCCTTATGGTGCAGACACCCGAACGGCCCATAGCCTTCCGTGAGTTCTCGAGGAGATTCGCGAAGACCCGGAACATTCTCTGTCGGTCTATTACCGTCTGACCGGAGTACTGACAGTCGCAGTCGATCCGTATCTCCTTAGACGACATTCTTCTCCGGGCATAGTCGCAGACATCTTCGAGAAATTTCGGAACTTCAACGATTCCCATATCGAGCCGGATTTCTCCGCGGGAGTAATCGAGCAGTTCGTTTGCCAGTTGATTGAGCCTTTCGGTCTCGAAACGGATGTTCTCGACGTAGCGTCCCAGCTTTTCATCCAGGCCGCTGCTGACCGTAAGCATGTCGGCGTAGGCTTTGATGACCGAGATCGGATTGCGGATGTCGTGCAGGATCATGGATGAAAACTTTCCGAGTGTCGTCAGCCTCTCGTTCCTGAGAAGCTCCGCCTGGGCTTCCTGCAGTTCATCGTAGGCCTTCTGAAGCCTGCGGTTCCGTTCCCGCAGGTCCTCTACGAAGGTCTGATTGCTTTTGCGCACCATTGCGCTGAGGGACCTGATGATCGCCAGGGCGACGAGGGAATTCTCCTTCAGCAAACGCTGGAACTCCTCTTCGTTGATGAACAGCACCCTCGTGGGAATTCTGGTGACCACGGTGGCGCTGCGCGGCAGATCGTCCACCAGCGCCATCTCACCGAACAGCTTCCCCTCTCCATGCACAGCGAGAAGATCGGCGTACGGGCTGTCGTAGTCCTTCCAGACTTCCACTTCTCCGGACAGTATGATGTAGAATCTATCCGCCTTATCACCCTCCTTGAAGATAACCTGACCCGGCTCCAGGTCCTCTTCCCGGCAGAATTTCATTATATTGCGGATATCAGAATCGCTGAGGGTCTGAAAAAAAGATACATTGCGAAGAAAGTGAAAATATCCCTTCATTCTCCACTACTCCCCGATTATCTTTATAAGGACGCGTTTCCTGCGCTGTCCGTCGAACTCACCGTAAAACAACGCTTCCCACGGACCGAGATCGAGCTTGCCTTCGGTTATCGCTACGACCACTTCCCGACCCATGATCTGTCTCTTCAGATGGGCGTCGGCATTGTCCTCTCCGACATTGTGATGATACCCGCCCCTGTCATAAGGGGCAAGCTTCTCCAGCCATTCCATATAGTCCTGATGCAGCCCTGATTCGTTATCGTTGATGAAAACACTGGCGGTAATGTGCATCGCATTCACCAGACACAGTCCTTCCTGCACCCCGCTTTCCCGGACAGATTCCTGGACCTCCCTGGTAATATGTATCAGTTGATAACGCCGTTCAGTATTGAACCACAGCTCTTTGCGATAGCTTTTCATTTCGCACCCCCTTGCAGCAGATTATCTCTGCCTCTATTTTTGTCCGGATTGCACCCAACCGTCGATTGACTGTTCAACAGCGGAGAGCTTCCTCTTTACGAGCTCAACCGCCTTCTCCTTGTCAGTACCTGCAGCAGCCCTGCAGGAAGCGTAGAATTTTATCTTCGGTTCCGTTCCCGAGGGCCTTGCCGTTACGATACTGTCATCATCCAGCACGAACTGGAGTACATTCGATGAGGGGAGCATGATGTCCCGGCTTACGGCCCCATCCTTCCCGGTGGTGATGCCGGTCTTGTAGTCCCGAACGAGACGGACTGTCTCTCCACCTATCTCTGCAGGCTTCTCTTCCCGCAGCCTGCGCATCAGCGAATCCATAGCCTGTTTTCCTTCCATTCCCTTGAAGGCCCTGCTCACCAGGATCTCTTCAAAGTAGCCGTACTTCCGGAAAATCTCGTCGAGACGCTGCATGAGACTCCTGCCCTGCGTTCTGTGGTAGAGGGTCATCTCAACGGTCATGAAAGCCGCCGAAATCGCATCCTTGTCCCTGATCATGTCGGTGACCAGATAGCCGTAGCTCTCTTCGCCGCCGAACACGAAGGTCTCTCCCGTCTCCTCGAACTCCCGGATCTTCTCAGCTATGTACTTGAATCCCGTCAGCACATCGTAGACCGCCGCTCCGTACTCTTCGGCTACAAGATTCTGCAGTTCCGTTGTAACTATAGTTTTCACGAAGGCGGGTTTGGGCGGCATCAACCCCAACTCAGCTCTGGTTCCGAAAATGTAGTCGGCAAGGAGGACACCAAGACGGTTGCCGCTCAGTACGGTGTAGTTGCCCTCCTCATCGGGCACCGCCACGCCGAGTCTGTCCGAATCGGGATCAGTCCCCATAACCAGGTCCGCCTTCTGCTGCCTTCCCAGCTCGATCGCCATCCGCATGGCTGAGGTCTCCTCCGGATTGGGATATTCAACCGTCGGAAAATCGCCATCCGGTTCGGACTGTTCGGGCACCGAAACGACCTTTACTCCCATTTCGCCGAGGACATCCGGAAGAATCACCCCGCCGGTTCCGTGGAGAGGCGTATACACTACCTTTACGTTTTTCCCTTCCGTTCTCAGCAGTTCAGGCCGCAGGCTGCACTCCCGAATTGTCTCACGGTATGGGACATCTATCTTCTCGTCGATAATTTCCAGCAGCCCCTCTTCTTCCGCCTCCTGCCGGCTCATGACCTTGATCTGCTTGCCGACGCTGCGGACTTCCCCGATAATTC
>JBNGED010000193.1:0-5216 GCA_049975605.1 Sediminispirochaetaceae bacterium
GTCGTAGGGGACTCCGGTTGCCACCAGGGCGCCTGACAGCGAAGCTGTATGTGAAGCCCGGAGCCGCCTCCCGTTGAGATGACTTCCGTGACCGGCAATCGCCGTGTAGGTGCGCTGGAAGGGCGTCCAGTGCACTACGCCGATGGAAGGCTCGTCATGTTCGAACAGGGCGATGGACACCGAATAGAAAGGGAAGTTGTGCACGTAATTGGTCGTACCGTCGAGAGGGTCGATTATCCAGCGGTAAGGTGATTCCGGCTGGCCCGCTCGGTCGGTCCCTTCCTCTCCGAGAATCCCGAAGCCTGGGAACTCTCTCTCGAGACTGGAGACGATCAGCTCCTCGCAGCGTTTGTCGACATCGGTGACCATATCGACCTGGCTGGTCTTGGATTCCTTCCCGAATCCTTCCGTCTGCGCCTTCAGCTGGATCTCTCCGGCCGCTACTGCAAGTCTTTCGGCGAAAGCAAGTATTTCCCGCGCTTCAGTGTGTTCCATGACTTCAGTTAAGCATAAATACAGACTATATTGCAATCGCGGTCGGGCAGTTTGAATCAGAGCTCCTTCACGATACCCACATTCAGCCGGAAGTAATAGATGAACTCCTTGCTGTCGTAGTCAAGGGGGTCGTACGCGGGATTCCCGGCGAAGTCGATACCGATGAAGATTCGCATCAACAGGTTCGGGTTAACATTGAACCTGGGAGCTAAACCCAACGTACCGATGAATCCCGTGCCCCCATCAGCCGCGATAAATCCGAGTCCGGTTTCAGCGTCCACTGCGAACGTGGAGCTTCCCGTAAAGCGGCCCTCGAACAGGGCCTTTGCCGAGATGTACAGCCGGCTCTCGCTGAAGCAGTAGTAGGCTCCCACATTTCCTCCGAATCCGAGGTAGTTCGAGCGGCCGCCTCCGATTGGAATGGCCCAGGGGAATTTCATGTACTGGAAAAAACCTCCCAGGGCCCAGTTCGGGGTTATTTCGGCGAGCCCGAAGACGATCTCTCCCGGATCACTGTAATCGGTGTTGATCTCCTGGGCTGGAACGAATAGAACAACAATCGAAAAGAGAATGAGTATCAATACACATTTCTTCATGACGGTTCCTCCTGCATGAATTGTACTCCCGTACAGGCGACTGTACAACTTCTTTTTATCTGCCTAAATAAGCTCCCCCAAAGCTTATGGTTTTTTACAGAGCGGCGGCGGGAGGATGCAGAAGCTGGACCGCATGTGCTCATAAGACGGGCGGCCCCTCTTCTCCCGGGCCGATGTATGCTATAGTAGGTGCATATGGATTACAGAGAAATAGATGACAAAGACGATCTGCGGGAGTATATCGGCAGTCTTATAACGGAAGGACGGACAACTCTGGCCCTGGACCTGGAAGGAGAGTTCAATCTTCATGTGTACGGTGAACGGCTCTGCCTGGTTCAAGTGTACGACGGGAGGGATGTGGTCATCATCGATCCGTTGAAAATCGAGACCGAAGCGCTGAAAATCCTGTTCGAGTCTGAAGAACTGCTCAAGGTGATGTGGGACGCGAGCAGCGACATCTCGCTTCTGGTGAACGGCTACGAGACAACTATCAGGAATGTCCTGGACTTACGGCCGGCAGCGGATTTGCTCGAACTCCCCAAAAAAGACTATGCAAGCGTCCTCAAGAACCTCCTCGGAATAGAGACGAAGAAGAAAAAAAAATTCCAGCAGTACAACTGGCTGCGCAGGCCGATAGACCCCGAAGCTTTGGAGTATGCCATAGGGGATGTACTGCATCTCTTCGATCTTCAGCAGGAGCTGCTGAGCCGGCTGAAGACAACCGGACAGCTGGAGGAGTTCCACCGCCGGAGCATGATCGTACAGAGCAGGGATTACAAACGTACGCCGGGGCAGAGGCACACGAAGATGAAGGGGTACAAGTATTTGAAGAGACATGAACAGGAGCTGCTGCGCCGCCTCTTTTATCTTCGCGACAGGCACGCCAGACGGCTCAACATGCCGCCCCACAATGTAATAGCCAATCCGGACCTCATGGCGCTCAGCAGGAGCGATCTGCATGCGGGTATGCTGCGTTTTTCCCGGAGGATACGGGAGAATGACCGGCGCCGCATACTACAGGAGCTGCAGCGGGAGCTGAAGGACTAAAAAAGCTGAAGGACTAAAAAATAGGAAGGAGAACTATATGGCAATTACCCGGCCCTTCGATGAAAACTCGGAACAGTACGAACAGTGGTTTGTGACGAACAGATGGGTCTACGATACCGAAGTCGAGGCAATTCGTGATGTGCTTCCTCCGACAGGGACTGGAGGAATAGCACCTCCGGCAGGCCTGGAAATCGGGGCCGGGAGCGGGCTTTTCGCCAGTCGGCTCGGTATCGCAAACGGTGTCGAACCTTCATCGGCCATGATCGAAAAGGCGAGAGAAAGGGGCCTCCACATGAAGGAGGGGGTGGCCGAGAGCCTGCCGTATCCCGATGAGAGCTTCGACTATACTCTCATGGTTACCGCAATTTGCTTCCTTGACGATATGGAACGGTCCGTGAATGAGATCCGGCGTGTTCTGAAACCCGGAGGATCGGCGGTATTCGGTTTCGTCGACAAGGATTCGCCGCTGGGGAGGCTGTACCAGGAACACAAACATGAGAATGTATTCTATGCCCGGGCCACGTTCCGTTCGGCTTCGGAGGTCCTCGAGGTCTTGCGGCGAAAAGGCTTCACCATCGAGCTCGTACGTCAGACTGTTTTCGGGTCCCTGGAGGAGGTCGACTCCATCCAGCCGGCGGAAGAAGGACACGGACGGGGCGGCTTCGTCGTCATCAAGGCGGTCAAGTGAGCCGTCCAGCTCCATTTTTTCCCTTACAACGGCACATAGCGTGATATACTGGCATATCAAGTGCGGATAAGAGGTATTCATGGGCACGATTGAAGTTGTACTTATCGACGATCACCCTCCCGTACGGGACGGAGTGAAGGCGGCCTTGCAGAAGGATTCCCAAATCGTGATTGCCGGAGAGGGAGAGACGGGGGAAGAGCTCTTCGATATCCTGGAGAAGCGGAAGGTGGATGTGGTCCTGCTGGATATCTCTCTTCCCGACAGTTCGGGAATTGATCTCATCTCCACGATTCGGAGCAAGTATCCGCTGGTGAAGATCATTATTCTCAGCATGTACAGCCGCAGCGACTACGTCCTGGAAGCGATCAGCAACGGCGTCAACGGCTATGTTACCAAGGAAACCTCGCCCGTACGGCTCATCAACGGGATCAAGCAGGTGATGAATGACGAGCACTATTTCGACCAGGTAACCCTGGAGGTCATTATCCACAAAGCTTTGGAGCACCCTCAGCGATATTACGATGTAAAGGACGAAGCCTACGAGTCGCTCACGGCCAGGGAGCAGGAGATCATGCGCCTTCTGGCCGAGGGATTTTCAGTAAAAAAGATCGCCCAGTCGCTGTTTATAAGTTTCCGAACCGTTGAGAACCACAGAACGAGTATTTTCCGTAAACTCAATGTGAAAAATTCGGCCGAACTGGTCCACTATGCTACTCGTTTAGGCATAATAGACCTCGATTAACGTCCTATGCACGCGTTTCCATGAAAAAGTCACAGAAGATTGTGAATTTCCCTTATTTCCATATAGTGGAACGGACGGTATACTGAACACGATTTAAGGATGTTTTCTTAATAAAATGTAAGCTAATGTAATAAAAAAGTATAAAGGAATTAAAAAAAGTGGGGTTATAGGGTTATGGAGGGGCTGATAAACTGCCGCATCAGCTCCTCCTCTTTTTTTACCCTGGTGTTTCCGAAGCGGTGCCTGCTTCTCATCCGCCCTCGGCCAGACGGGAGGTGCTGACCGATAACCGGCGTCCCCACAGTTCGAAGAGGTAGTCGGCCAGGAAGGCGAGTCCCGCCGCGGCGATGGCTCCCTGCAGAACGAAGGACACGTTGTCCCTGACGAGTCCCGCTACTATCACCACTCCGAGGCCGCCGGCCCCGATCACTCCTCCTATAGTCGAAGTACCTATGTTTACAATGACCGCGATACGCGTGCCGGCCAGGATGGTCGGGAAGGCCTGGGGCAGTTCCACCTTGGTCAGAACCTGGAAGGGGGTCATTCCCATCCCGACCGCCGCGTTTTTCAGAGCGGGAGAGACGGAGAGCAGACCGGTGATTGTGTTCCTTACAATCGGCAGGATGCTGTAGAGGTAGAGAGCTATATAGGCCGGAAGAAAGCCGAAGCCGACGGCGGGAACCGTTAAAGTCAGGACCGCCACGGGAGGAAAGGTCTGGATGAGGGCGCTGAGGTCCTGTACCGGCTGGAGGAACTCCCGTCCCCACGGACGCGTCACGGCTATTCCCAGGACGAGTCCGGTAATGAAGGCGCTGGAGGCGGAGAGGATCACCAGGAAGAGGTGCTCACCGAACAGGACCAGGAGATTGGCCCGGGGATATACATGCTCCTGAAGTGATGGAAAGAGGAATCCGAGCACTCCCTGCTGGAACAATGGAATCGTCAGAAAGAGTAGATAGAGAATGATGAAAAATAGAGGGACTGCCCTCCTGCTCATCCTTGCCATGCTGCACGCACTCCTCTGGGGGTTGCCAGAAGCTCCCCGGCGTAAAAGAGACGGTCCAGCAGCACCGACAGCAGTATAACCGGTATGACGCCAAGCAGAATCAGGTCGGGAACCGACTGGCCGAGTCCCTGGAAGATGAAAGTCCCCAGTCCGCCTGCTCCGATGAGGGCCGCCACGGCGGTGTTCCCGATGGACTGAACGAGAGAAATTCTTATTCCCGTGAGAACGAGGGGGGCGGCGAGGGGCAGTTCGATGTAGCGGAATAACTGTCTGCGGTTCATCCCCATTCCGAGTGCGGCGGAACGCACCTGTGGTTGACGGGCAGCAGTGCGTAGAGGCTCAGAGCAATCAGGGCCGGGGCTGTGCCGATTCCCGCGATACCCATCGTTCGAAGTACCGGGAAAGCGGAGGAGAGAGCTGCCAGCGGGGCGATCATCAGACCAAACAGAGCCAGACTGGGGACGGTCTGTATCCCGCTCACCACCTTGAAAATAGGATCACGCCAGCGCTCAGATCTGGCCGCCTTGATTCCCGCCGGGATACCGATGAGGGCCGCCGTGCCGACGGCGGTCAAACTGAGGTAGAGATGCTGAAGCAGTTCACGCAGGAATTTTTTCTGGTGATTGAGGAACTCCATCGAGA
>JBNGED010000194.1:0-5216 GCA_049975605.1 Sediminispirochaetaceae bacterium
CTGCCTCGTGCCGGTCATTTCGCCGGGTCCTCTGATCTTGAGGTCCTCCTCGGAGATTTCGAATCCATCGCTGGTCTGTTTCATAACCATGAGGCGCTGTTTGCCTTCTTCGCTGAGTTCCTCAGAATAGACCAGGAAGGCGTAGGACTGCAATAAGCCGCGGCCGACACGGCCGCGCAGCTGGTGAAGCGCCGCAAGACCGAATCTCTCGGCATGTTCGATGACCATGCAGGTGGCATTCGCCACATCTACTCCCACCTCCACGACGCTGGTGGAGACCAGGATCTGTACTTTTCCCCCGGCAAAGGCCCGCATCCGCTCGACCTTATCCGCCTGGGGCACCCTGGAGTGAATCATCGCTACCGTAAATTCGGGAAAAACTTCGGTCCGCAGATGTTCAGCCATCCCTTCGGTATCCTTCAGACTGCTCTTGCCGGTCCGTTCGATCCGCGGATAGACGAAGTACGCCTGGCGGCCTCTCTGGATTTCCCTGCGAACTGCCTCATAAACCTTTTGTTCGTTGCCCTGACGTGCCAGATGGGTTATCACCGGCAGACGTCCGGCCGGTTGGCTGCGAATAGATGAAACGTCGAAGTCGCCGAAAAAGGTGAGCGTCAGGGTCCTCGGGATCGGCGTGGCAGTCATGAGCAGCAGGTCGGGGGTCTTCCCCTTTTCCACGAGCTGCCCCCGCTGTTCGACTCCGAATTTGTGCTGTTCGTCTATTATAACGAATCGCAGGTCCTTGAAGGCGACTTCGTCGGTTAGTAGAGCGTGGGTCCCGATGATCAGATCGATCTCGCCCTGTTTGAGAGCATCCAGGAGGGGCTGCCGGGCGCTTCGCTCCACCGTACCGCTCAGGAATGCTATCCGCACTCCCAGAGGTTCAAGCAGTTCGCCTGCCTTCTCCGCGTGCTGCAGCGCGAGCAGCTCGGTCGGAGCGAGGAAGGCCGCCTGATGCCCCGCTTCGATGACCGGCAGGGCCGACAGAAAAGCCACGAGTGTCTTCCCAACCCCGACGTCCCCCTGCAGGAGACGCCCCATCGGCCGGCTGCTGTTCAGGTCATGTTTGATCTCCTGCAGGACCGTTTTCTGGTCCGCCGTCAGGGTGAAGGGAAGGCCCTGTATGCACGTGCGCTGCAGGTTCAGGGGGAGGACTTCGGGTGGACGGTGCGTGCTGTCGCGTGCCGCGGTCCGGCGGGCCACCAGCAGCTGGAAGTAGAGCAGCTCCTCGTAAGCAAGAGCGTTGCGCCCCTTTTCCAGTTGTTTGAATGAGTCCGGGAAGTGTACATGAGCGAGAGCATCCCGCTTGGCCGGGAACCCGTAGTGGTCGCGGAGACTCGCCGGCAGTTCATCGTCGATGTAGCGGGCGTAACTGTCCAGTCCGTCCCTGACGGCTCTGCGGAGCACTCCCTGGTTGAGATTCCCGGAAAGGGGATAGATAGGGAGGATGGAGCCGAATTTGGAGCTCTTATCCTGGTAAGGTTCCGCTTCGAATGCGGTGGACTGGAGTTCGCCGTATTTGTAAAAAAAATGTCCGTAGAGACGGAATTTTTCCCCGACCATGAGGACATTCTGCAGGAAATTGCGGTTGAAACAGACCAGCGCCGCGGTCCCCGTGGCGTCCCTGACGTATACTTTCAGGGTCTGCCGGCGCCCGTGGCCGATGAAGTCGTGGGCCAGTACTTCGACGACCGTGTTCACGGGCGCCGTTTCCCATCCGCTGAGAGGGACTTCCCTGCTTCGGTCCTCATAGTCCCTGGGCAGGTGCAGCAGAAGGTCTTTTACCGAGACGATGCCCATACCGGAGAGCTGTTCGGCCGTCCGCGCGCCTATTCCCTTGAGTTTGGTAACGGAATGGTTGAGTTCTCCCAGCAGCATCAGAAGGGAATCGACTGGAACAGCTGCACCAGCTGGGCGACTATGATGTTGCCGATGATGGAGAGTACCAGAAGGGAAGCGCCGGCGATGGCAAGGCCGGTGGGAAGAGTAAGGAACCTGTTCTTGAAAAAGGTCTTATGTATCCAGTTGAGAATGGGCGTAATTATATAATCGATAGTCCGAATAAAAGGGTGGACCGTATTGGCCTTGACGAGGGAAGCGATAAAGCGGATCACGATGAGTATGATGAAGAGGGTCAGCAGAAAAGATACCGCCGACCAGACCGCCTTGAGTATAATCGCCAGGACGATTCCCACAGTGATTTTCCCATAGAGGACGAGGGTATTGAGTATATTGAGCACAACCACCAGTACCAGGAGGCCGGCGATGGGGGAAAAATCGAGTGCTCCGGCCTGGAGAAAACGGAAGCGCCTGAAGTAATGCAGGTAGGGGTCGGTCACCGAAGCGAGCAGCTGGTATGGCTTGCCGAAGTTGACCCCGCTGAACCATGTGAGAATGACCCTCACGAAAATCAGCAACATATACACGGAAACAACGGCGGACATGAATCTTGCTACAGCTTGCATCTTCTCACTCCTTTATCTGTATAAGGCCTTCATCTGTATCAGGCAGTCCAGATATCTTCTATTGTAGGATAACGTTTCAACTCTTCCAATACCTCTCTGGAAGAAGTTACGGTGATCTGGCTGGAAGCCTTGATAACCGTTTCCTTCCGGCCGTTGGCGTCATTGAGGTGGAGGAAGAGGGGGCAGCTGCCCTTGTGGTCGAACAGCACCGAGCGCAGGTTGTATAGTTCTTCTTCCGAGCACGTATTCCGTCCGAGTCTGATGTGCACCTCCCGGGTTTCGATCTCCTGCAGTTTTTCCGGTTCGAGAACCTGGTCCACCAGATATTTCGGCTCGCCCCGGCTCAGATCGATCTTGCCGTAGCAGGCTATAATCGAATCGGCGGCAATCCGGTCCCTCAGAGGCTCCCACTGGTCCGGAAAAAGGACGAGTTCGATAGTTCCGTTGTAGTCCTCCAGCTGGATGAAAGCCATGGGGCGGCCTTTTTTCGTGTAGATTGAACGGATGGTGTTCACGATCCCGAGCAGGGCGTAACGGGTGTTGCCCAGAAATTGGTCCGGTTTGGAGAGGTTGATATTGACCGCCCGCTGCCACACTGCGCGGTATGCATCGAGAGGATGCCCTGATACGTAAAAGCCGAGCAGGGCCTTCTCATACATCAGCTTCTGCTGGACGGACCACTCCGGCTGCTCCTCGAAGGTAATGCCGTTGTCGACCTCCTGCATCGGTTCGCCGTCGAAGAGCGATACCTGTCCGAACTTCTCCTGCTCTTTTCTCCTCTGCATATAGGTCAGTGCATGATCGAGGTTGTGGGTGAGGGTCGCCCGGGAAGTTCCGAGGCTGTCGAAGGCCCCGCACTGGATGAGGGTCTCGATAACTTTGCGGTTCACCTGCCGCAGGTCGACTTTGTAGAGAAAATCGAGGAAGGTTGTGTAGAGTCCCTCCTCCGAACGGGCGCGCAGGATCTCCTCCACCGCGGCCCGGCCGACATTTTTGATTCCCACCAGACCGTAGACCACCCGGCCCTCGCTGACTGAGAAGTTGCTTTCGCTGAGGTTGATGTCGGGCGGGAGGATCTCGATTCCCATCGCATTGGTCTCGGTAATGTAAGCGGCAAGTTTGTCGGTAGTGTTTATCTCGTTGGTCAGGTTGGCGGCCATGAACTCCGCGGGGTAGTTGGCCTTGAGGTAGGCGGTCTGGTATGCGACCACCGAGTAGGCCGCCGCATGGCTCTTGTTGAATCCGTAGCTTGAGAAGGGCTTCAGCATTTCGAAGATGTTCTCTGCTGTCTGCTTCTTATACCCCCTGGCCAGCGCCCCGTCGATGAACTCGACTTTGAGCTTCTCCATCTCCTTCTCTTTCTTCTTGCTCATGGCTCGGCGCAGAATGTCGGCTTTGCCCAGGGAGAAGCCGCCGATGATCTGGGCAACCTGCATGACCTGCTCCTGGTACACGATGACGCCGTAGGTCGGCTTGAGGATCTCTTCGAGGCTGGGATCGGGATACCGGATCTCCTCTGAGCCGTTCTTCGAAGCGATGAACTGGGGGATGTACTGCATGGGACCTGGACGATACAGGGCGTTCAAGGCGATCAGGTCCTCGATGGAGGACGGTTTGGCCTGCTTGAGAATGCCCTGCATACCGCTGCTCTCGAACTGGAACACACAGGTGCTCTTCCCCTCTCCGAGAAGAGCGAAGGTCGTTTCGTCGTTTTCGGGAATTTTTTCAATATCGAATTCGATCCCCCTGGCCCGGATGAGCCGTTCGGTGTGTTTTATGAGAGTGAGGGTCTTCAGGCCGAGAAAATCCATCTTGACCAGACCGCAGGCCTCCAGCTGGTCCATGGTGTACTGGGTCGATACGGCGCCGGTCTTCGGATCGACGTACAGCGGAACGTATTCGGTCAGCGGTTCCCGTCCGATCACAACGCCCGCGGCATGCGTGGATGCGTGACGGGACAAACCTTCGAGGGTACGGGCGGTGTTGATGAGCTCGGTGAAGACACCGCCCTGCTTTGCAACCTCCTTCAGCTTCGGTTCCGCCTCGAGGGCCTTGTCGATGGTGATCTTGAGATCTTCGGGTACCAGTTTGGTGATACGGTCCGCCTCGGCGAGAGGGATATCGAGCACCCGCGCCACGTCGCGCAGTACCGCTCTCGGCTTGAGGGTCCCGAAGGTGATGATCTGACCCACCTTCTCTTTTCCGTATTTTTCCGTCACGTACTCGATCACATCGCTCCGTCCTTCGTAACAGAAATCGATGTCGAAGTCGGGCATTGAGATGCGTTCGGGATTGAGAAAACGTTCGAAGAGCAGGTTGTATTTGAAGGGATCGATGTTGGTGATCTTCAAAGCGTAGGCGACTACCGAACCGGCTCCCGAACCGCGGCCGGGACCTACGGGAATGCCGTTCTTCCTCGCGAAGTCTATGAAGTCCCACACGATCAGAAAGTATCCGGGAAATCCCATGGAGTTGATAATGTCCAGTTCATATTCGGCCCGTTTTATATGCTCGGAGGTTAACGGTGAATACCGTTCCTTCAGGCCTTCCATGGTCAGATGACGGAGGTACGATTCAAGACTGTCAAAGCTGTCTGGAATGTTGTAGTGGGGGAGAATAGGTCCCGGCTGGGGGATTTCCAGGGTACAGCGCTCGGCAATCCGGGCGGTATTGGCAAGGGCTTCGGGAGCGTAATTGAAGAGATCCCGCATCTCCTCCTCCGACTTCAGATAGAACTGATCGGATTCGAAT
>JBNGED010000195.1:0-4281 GCA_049975605.1 Sediminispirochaetaceae bacterium
GAAAAGCCTTGCTGAGATAGGTGACCATGTTGAGTTCTTCTTTCTCCGCTGTTGAGGGAAGTGTAACTGTCCGGAAATAATAGTACAGGTGCCTGTACGGGTCCTGTCTGGTTATTTTTTCCTGCGCAAACAGACGGCTGAAGGACTCTTCCGAATCTTCGAGGCGCCCTAATTCGTACAGACAGAAGCCTGAAAGCGCATAGAGCATTTGTCTGACCATGTTATAAGTTCCCGGAATTTTCAGGGCGAGGTTCTCATACGGTTCAAATCCGTCGATCGGCAGCCACCCGATGGGATAAATATCATGGGCTTCGTCCTCGAGATACGCCAGAGCCTTCGAGATGTACGAGTTGGCAGTCTCGAGATCACGATTGAGCAGATGTGCCTCGGCCTGAAAGAAGAGCGTCTCGGATGTGTCAGGAAGGGATGATAGTATTTCGTCTGCTGCATCGATATATCCCTGGTAGATAGAGGTACGCGCCAGCCAGGACATAAAAAAATCATGCCTCCCTCCGTCGAAATAGAGACGGTCATGAGTGAGGAGTTCCTGCAGGAGCTGGTATGCTTCCCCGTAGCGTCCGAGTTCGAACCGTATTCGCGCCCGGAGCATCATGGCATACCTTTCCCACATTCGGCGTCCGGTTGTGCGGGCCTTCTGCTCTGAAGCCAGAGCATGGGAATAAGACAGCGAATAATCTCCGGTCAGAAAATAACTCAGAGCCGTAAGAGCTATACTTTCACAGGCTGCCGAGTTGAGGTGCGTGTCGAAGGTCTTCTGCCTGGCCTGACGAAAGTACTCCGATGCTTCGGTCATCCGATTGTTCGTCAGCATGACCTTGCCCAGCAGGATGATTGCACGGCTTTCGAGCTCAGGGAAGTTCTCCTCCTGAACCTGCAGCAGGGCTTGCTTGACCTTTTTGAGCACCCGTTCTCCTTCGCCCCGCTTCCGCCACAGATATTCCCCCTCCGCATACGTCTTGAGAATCAGGGCCCAGCCGGTAAGCTCTTCCTTCGGCCCTGCACCCGGCTCAGCCGGAAAGAGCGTGCGGTAATACTTTTCCGCCGGATCCATCTCTCCGTCCCACATGCTTGCCAGGAGAAGGACCGTCTGCTCAATTGCAGGATGCCTTGCATGTAATAGTTCGACAGCCCGCTGAACCTGCGGCAGGAGGAGTATCTCCATATCGGAGAGAATTCGTTCCGCCAGAAGCCTGTAGATAGACAGCCAGCCTTCAGGAGAGAACTGTATACGGTCCGCCGTTTCGATCATCCTGTAAAACTCGATGTCGTGGTGGTCCTGGATTACTCCCTCTTCAATCGCCTGTCCCAGCCGCGAATAATCCTGTCTCAGCCTGTTAAATACCTTGGTCTGTCTTCCTCTGAATGTCGGATAGTACCTCTCCGTGTCCGTCAGAAGTCCCAGGGAAATCAGCTGATAGAGGCACTGATCGGCTTCCTCCTTGCCGATACCGCTGCGGGATAATATGCGTGAAAGAGTTTCTTTTCCCACCAATCCATCCAGAACGGTGCAGCAGAAATAGACACTCTGAACCTGTTCGATGGAATTCTTCAGTACCGCAATAATCCTCTCGATCTCGATCTCGCCCTTCTGACCTGCCCGGGCGGCGGTCTCGGGTATGTAAAGCTGGTAGGGTGAGGATACGTCCGTCTGAGTCTGAGAAGACAGTTGTTCAATCCACTCTCGAACAGGGAAGCTCAGTATGTGGATATTCTGTTCTGAAAAGAGTCGGCAGTCTTCATTTCTCATAGTGACTATCGGCAGGAAAAGATTTGTCTGCTGATTGTCCCTGAGAATTTTGAAGACCAGCTCCCTTACCGTCTCTTCCTGTTCATCGATCCCGTGTACCACGATAACCGGAAGCAGGAGATCCTTCTCCATCTTCAAACGGTACGCTTCGAGATAATTGATAAAACAAAGCAGCGTGTCACTCAGCGACCAGGAACGAAACGGGATCTCTATCAATCCCTTCATTTCATCCCACACCGCTTTTTCATTCCGGGTGAGTTCCCGGATACTCTGGTTGAAAAAATCCGGTTCAATACCGCGAAGGAATGTAATGTAGGCGGGCCCTATATTATTGTACCTGTTAATTTGCAGCCATGGCTGCTGTTCACTCTTCGATTCGATCAAACGAAGAACGTTCTGAATGATCATCCTTTTCCCGCTGCCGGCCGGTCCTGTCAGGACGGGTACCTTTTTCTCCCTGCCCTCGTGCATGCGGAAAATGTGGTCCAGCAGACGGTCGAGGATATCCCCCGGGTGGAAGAGTTCAGGAGCCGTTCCGGCGGACAGATTATCGCGGTTGAAATCCACTATCTTGAAATATCCATCTATCTCCCGATACGTGATGAAGTGGTTGATCAGGTCCAGCGCATCGCGGCTGTACCACACGCCGTCTTCTTCCGGCAGGAGATATATGCTGTTTATACGGCTTCCTGCGCCCATCCCCTTTTTCAGCAATCCGCTTTTCTGTATAAATACGGTTATGCCCGGTATTTCTTCACTGCGCTCATGTATCAGAGTATGCAGATAGTACAGGATGTCCACGATGCGGCTCAGGGAGGTGTTCTCCTCCTCGCATCCGTAGAAGAGCATGCTGGATTTAACCCTCGATTTTTCGAACCCCGAGTTCTGGAATAACTGCTCGATGTCAATAATAATTTCTTCTATGAGATGTTTTTCAGCTTGCATAAGCTGATGGAAACCATTAATTTCAATAGTAATATTGATCATCAGATATGTATTGTAACGTAGAATACGTTAATGTAAAGTAAAAGCATTGTGAAAAGGTATATAGAATACGAAAAAAAGAGATACCATTCCCTCACTCTCCGTGTCCAGCCCAGCACGCCCTTTCAGTACGTACTGACTCGAATGAATGAAATAGAGTTCGTCGGATGCGAACTCCCATCCGAACACATTATCTATTCCGTGCTTGAATTGCTCAATAATTCACTGCGGGCTCACAGGGATAAAGAGGTCCCGGAACCTATCTTTCTCCAGTTCAAGGCCTGCTCGCAGGGGTTTGAAATTTTCATCCAGGACTGGGGCGGCGGATTTGACGTTCATTCTCTCCCCTACAATCTTCACGCCGACCTCGAGGAGATTGATATTCACAATAGCAGCTTCGAGAAGTATCGTCAGAGACACAATTACCAGAAGTTCGGACTTGGACTGTATCTTGCACGAAGGACATTTCCTTATTTTACCTTGAACTTCTTCGATTCAGGAGAAAACGAGGTGAATTGGGGCGAAGGCAGCGTGGCAGGCACCCGGATCAGGCTTCGAACCACCACTGCCGAATTAGCATTTTCTGAACTATCAGATACCGAGGTACTGTATGAAAAACAGGAGAATATATAACCGTATTCACTCGTACGCCAAGGCGGTGTTTCTCTTTTACGATCTGATTGGATACGTCCGGGACATTTCGGAGGAAGGATTAAGAATTGAACTTGTTTCGGATGAGATTCCGGAGTTCAGCGGAACCGCCCATACGACTATCATCTCTCACCCTGATCTCAAGTTGGATCCGTTCAATATCCTTACCGAGATTCGATGGGCACAACGGAACGGTCCGACCATCGCTGTGGGATTGAGAGTAATCGAATTTTCCTCTTCTCAGGGAGAGGAGATCTTCTCACGTCTCGTACAGTTGTTTGCCGAGTTGAACTCACAGTCTGATTAGAATTCGATCTTCGGGGGCGCGGCTCCTCCCTCCCAGTAGGTATCATCCTTGTCGGTGAACGGCCTTCCGTAAATCTGATCGAAGAGAAAGCGAAAATCCTCGGGCTGCATCTCCATGAACTGGACCCCGAAAAAAGTCATACCGGCGGTTTCATACCTCCGCATAACCCTCCCCAGGACCTTTACCGAACGTTTTCCAATATTCAGGTCCAGGTCCAGATCCGTATATATCCTGATCTCGTTGCTCAGCTCGCCCGAAGGATAGGAAAAAAGAATACCTGAAGCGCTGACGTTGATAATCTCGGCATGAAAATTCTTCTTCTCACGCTTGTTCGGATAAAAATAACCGCTCTCTTTCAGGGAAAAAGCGAGAACATAGGAGAACTCGAGTGCAAAGTCGAGAATATTGAGTGTAAATGGACGCTTCCTTTTTCCCGTATTGGCGAGATAGATGTACCCCACAACATACTGGAGATAGATTATCGGGCAATAGAGTTCGGAAAAAATCCCCTTTTCCGCCTTTTTCTTGAAATACTCCTGTGCTTCGTTACGATTCAAGCCCAGATAGGCTC
>JBNGED010000195.1:4291-5191 GCA_049975605.1 Sediminispirochaetaceae bacterium
CTTTCGGATCGGGAAACAGTTCCGCGGTTATTACAGGCTGTTGCGGGTAGTCGTTGTCGGCCGGCAGCCCCCGTGAGATCTGAGGGATGAATATGCTTTTCCCCGTTTCCGTCATGATCTTCTCTTCAAGATTTTTAGGGGTCCTGTTCCGCATCATGACTATCGAGTTGAGCTCCGCGAATTCGACGGCCTTTTCCTTGAACTGCCGCAGCAGATCCTGGATCTCCTTTCCCTGAAAATAATCCGAAAACAGCTGTTCGTCGACTTTCCTGTATTCTCTACTCTCTGGAAAGCTCAGCTGCACTGCCACGTCCTCGAATACGAAGCTCATCGAGAGCCCCTGGGGAGTGGGGATTCTTTCATACTTCCTTTCCAGGTTTTTTACCAGACCGGGAGGAATAGCCAGCGTAATCGTCTCTCCCGGTTCGAGGACCGTAGTCTCGAACATCATCGTGTGACCGTAGTATGAGAAGTAGACCCGCACGGGTTCATTCCGGAAAAGAAGCTTACCTTCGTTCGTGTCGCACTGGACCGTAATCACCTCTTCATCGTCTTCCACTGCGTGTCCCTTGACCTGGTAATCGGTGCCGTGAATATCGAGAGGCATTTTATTCTCTGATAAAACGCTCAGGACGAACTCTTTTTCTATTCTGCCGACTTTTTCCCCCATCCATTATCTCCTTGTCACATTTGAAATGTTCCGTACAGTTCAGACTCTGCAGAGTAATCGGGAAACTGATACTCTTCTTCCAGCTCTCCAAGCACTATATTTTCCGCCAGAATCCGCCATTCTCCCTGTTGAAATGTGAATACAAGCTCACCGGATGCTCTTCCATTCTTTGAAAACAGCCGTATGTCCATCCGGGCCGTTCCATCCTCAAAACGTATCCGCCCATACCG
>JBNGED010000196.1:0-5159 GCA_049975605.1 Sediminispirochaetaceae bacterium
AGAAGGGAGAGTGCATGATGGATGAAAGGTTCAGTTTACGCGGCAGATCAATTCGAGGTCTGCTCCTGTTGATATTCGGCCTGGGCGTGTCCCTGCTGTGGGCTCAGGAGCCGGCGAATGAAGATCCGTTGCGGATCACCCTGCGTGAGTGTGTCGAGAGGGGGATCGCCGTCAGCCCTCAAATTGATGAAGCCGACGCGGGTGTGCTGCAGAACAGGGCGCGGCTCGAGACGGCGGAGCGCAGGCGCTGGCCCTCTTTCGAGCTCGGCGGCGGATATACCCGTCTCAGCGAAGTGGAGAACGGGGAGATAACGATCCCGTCAGCCGGCACGCTCACGCTCCCTTCCGCGGACACCGATTCGGTGTCGGTTCATGCCGCCGCCGTGCAGCCGATTTTTACAGGATTCGAAATCGAAGCCGGCATCAGGACGATCGAGGAGCTGCTTAAAAAAGCCCGTCTTACCAGGGAACACAGCCTGCGGGAGGTCCGATACAGCATCGAACAGGCCTACTGGAACTTCGTGAATGCTTCCGCAAGCGTTGAAGTGGTGAGCAAGGGCGTCGAACGTGCGGAGAGTCTGCTGCAGGATGTGCGCCGTCTCTTTGCCCAGGGGATGGCGACCCGGGAGGACGTACTTCGGATGGAGATGAACCGTGAACAGGCCCTTCTGCGGAAGCTGGAAGCCGGGCATATGCATCAGCTGGCGATGATGGAACTGAACCTGCTGATCGGAGAGGAACCCGGCCGGCAGCTTGATCCGGTGTACAGGTTCGATCCGGATTCTGATATCCGGGGGGAAGCCTGGTACGAGGATGCCGATTACCGGCAGATACTATCCAGAGCGGCGGCTGAACGCCCAGAACTCCGGCTCATCGAGATTCAGAAGGAGATTCAAGCCCTTGAGAAGAAAAAAATATCCGCCGGCTGGTGGCCGAAAATCAGCCTGCAGGGGCAGGTGCAGTACGCCAATCCGCATCCCCGGCAATTTCCTCCTGAAGACCAGTTCATTCTCTCCTGGCAGTTCGGTGTAATGGGGACCATCAGTATCACCAGCCTGAAGACGGCAGGACCCGAGTTGGAGCGTATCGACGGGGTGTTTCAGGAACTGGACAGCAGGAGAGAGACCCTGATAAAAACAATAAGTCTGCAGATCAAGCGGGACCTGCTCGAGATAGAGAAGAGCCGGCAGCTGCTCGAGGCATCCGCAACCATACTCGCCCAGGCACGGGAGAACTACGACATCGTGTACAGCAAATTCCGTTCAGGAAGCGCGGTGAACACCGATCTCCTGTCGGCGCAGCAGGAGCTGCTGCAGGCCCAGCTCGAACGCACAAGGGCCTACACGGCCCTCCGGAGGGCGGAATCGCAGCTCGTTTTTGACGCTGGATATGACGTTGGGTATGGTGATGCCGAATGAGCGGAGAGCATGCAATCCGGGTCGATGAACTGAGCAGGGATTTCGGACACTTCCGGGCGGTCGACGGTATCTCCTTCAACGTGAAGAGGGGGACCATCTTCGGTCTCCTCGGGGCCAACGGGGCCGGGAAGTCGACCACCATCAGGATGTTATGCGGGCTTCTCCCGCCCACCTCCGGATCGGCCGTTGTCAGTTCCTGCCGGGTGGAGAAGGACCCCGAAGGGGTGAAGCGCAGGATCGGCTACATGTCTCAGGAGTTTTCGCTGTACAACGATCTCACGGTGGAGGAAAATATCCGCTTCTTCGGGGGCGTCTACGGCCTGTCAGAAGAGAGACTGCGGGAGCGAAGGGACTGGATCCTCTCGATGTCGGGACTGCGGGAGCGGCGCGCGAGCCTGACATCGGAACTATCGGGAGGGATGAAACAGAGGCTGGCCCTGGGATGCGCGGTGATTCACTCGCCCCCGATCGTTTTTCTTGACGAGCCTACCGGCGGGGTGGACCCGGTCTCCAGGCGCGAGTTCTGGAACCTCATCAATGATTTTGCCGACGAAGGGACCACCGTGCTGGTCACGACGCACTACATGGATGAAGCCGAGTACTGCAACGAGCTGGTGTTCATGCACGCCGGACAGATTATCGCGCAGGGCAGTCCCGAACGGATAAAGAAATCATACCGCAGGGGAAGTTTTTACGAAGTGGAGTGCGATCGTCCTTTAGAGTGCATTACCGTTCTGAAGGAGACTGAGGAAATTATCGATGTCTCGCTGTTCGGTACCCGGCTGCATGTGCACAGTGGTGAGAGCGGCGAGACGGTCCGCAGCCTGACGGAGGCTGCGGGAATACGGGTGCACACGATCCATACGGTCCAGCCCGGCCTCGAAGATGTCTTCATTGGTCTGATTGAACACAGCCGACGCGAGGAGACGGGAGCATGAAATTGATCGTACCGATAGCGAAGAAGGAGTTCCGTCAGATTATCCGGGACCCGCGGACTCTGGGGGTCCTCGTGTTCATTCCGATTTTTCTCCTGCTGATGTTCGGGTACGCCATAAGTCTCGATGTCAAGCATATCCGACTGGGGGTGATCGACTACAGCCGCACCGCCGCGAGCCGCAGTCTGACGCAGAAGTTCACCGCAACGGAGTATTTCGATCTGACGGGCTACCTGCAGGGACTGCCCGATGCCGATTATGTACTGGAGAGTCAGCAGGCCCAATGCATCCTCGTTATTCCGGCCGATTATACCCGGAAGATCATGCGGGGCGAGACGGCGACCCTGCAGCTCCTGATCGACGGGACCAATTCGAATATAGGAGCCACCGCCATGGGCTATGTTCAGCGCGTCGTCCAGGATGTGTCGGTCCAGATACTCGAGGAGGAGGGCGGGATAGAGATCAGCGGCGGCCTAGACCTGCGGTCCCGGATCTGGTTCAATCCGGAGCTCCGCAGCCCCGTGTACCTTATTCCGGGGCTGATCTCCCTCATTCTCGTCGTAACTGCGGTAATCTCAACGGCCATGTCGATCGTGAGGGAAAAGGAGCACGGTACGATGGAGCAATTGATAGTTGCCCCGATCCACCCGGTTGAGCTGGTGGTGGGAAAAACGGTCCCATACACCATACTGTCGCTGATCATTTCGGTGATGGTGCTGATCTCCGGAAGCTTCTTCTTCGATATTCAGATCCGCGGCAGCCTCTGGCTGCTGATGCTGGTGACCTTCATCTTCCTCTTCGGGTGCCTCGGGCTGGGAGTACTGATATCCACCATTGCCGATTCACAGCAGGTGGCGTTCATGATCGCCATAATTATCACGTTGCTGCCGACCTTCATCCTGTCAGGTTTCATTTTTCCCATCCGCAACATGCCGCTCATCATCCAGGCGCTTACCTATATCTTCCCGACCCGCTATTATCTTACCGCTTTGCGCGGGATCATGCTCAAGGGGGCGGGGATAGTGCACTTCCTGGATGAAATAGGAGCCCTGCTGCTGTTTGCCGGGCTGATGATCGCCATCAGCGCCGTGAGTATGAAAAAGGGAGGCCTCTCGTGAGTATTATACGGTTCTTCCTGCAGAAAGAGTTCGCCCAGCTGCGGCGGGACAGGAAGATGCTGCCGATCGTCTTTATCGCGCCGGTACTTCAGCTGCTGATGCTGGGCTGCGCGGCCAACCTCGATGTCGAGCACATTCCGATCGCGGTGGTGGACCATGATGTCAGCGTGGAGAGCAGGCGGCTGGCGGATGATTTTATCCAGTCCGGCTATTTCGACCGGGTATCTCAGTTCCAGGATCCCGCATTGATCGACGACCGGATCGATGAGGGGGAGATCGTGATGGCCCTGGTCATTCCTTCCGGTTTCCAGCGGGACATGAAGCGGGGCGGGGACGTGGCGATTCAGGCTATCGTGGACGGAGCGGACGCCAATACCGCGACGATAGCGATGAACTACGCGGATATCATCGCCCGGAGGTATTCCGCGGAACTGAAGCTGGAAGGATTGCAGTCTGCGTCGGGAGGCGGGATCTACATTCCCATCGAAGCGGAGCCCAGGGTCTGGTACAATCCGGAACTCAAGAGCCGGAACTTCATGGTACCGGGTATCCTGGCGCTGCTGCTGATGGTGATGACCATGCTGCTCACCTCCCTCGCGGTCGTGAAGGAGAAGGAACAGGGGACGCTGGAGCATCTCAACGTCACGCCTATAAGGCCGATCCAGCTCATTGTGGGGAAGCTGGTTCCCTTCTCAATCATAGGCATGGTGGATGTGCTGCTCATACTGGCGGCTTCCTGGATTCTGTTCGGATTGGTACCGGAGGGAAATATACTTTTGTTGATCGTCCTTTCAGCGCTGTTTCTTCTGACGACGCTGGGTCTTGGCCTCCTGGTCTCCACCCTTTCGCGGACACAGCAGCAGGCCATGATGAGCGCCGTTTTTTTCGTTATGCTTCCGATGTTGTTTCTCTCGGGGTTTGCATTCCCAATCGAAAATATGCCCCGGATCATTCAGTATGTAACCTACGCGCTGCCGCTCCGTTACTATTTCGTCATTATCCGGGGTATTTTTCTCAAAGGCGCGGGACTGTCAACCCTGTGGGATGAAACGCTGATGCTGGGCATTTTCGGAGTACTGGTCCTGAGTGTCAGTATTCTCCGCTTTAAAAAACAGGCTTAGGTATCAGGTGTTGTCCAAGATATAGTGCTCCATCTGCTCGATGATGAAATTTTTCTCGGACAGGACCGCCTTCACGACATCTCCGATTGAAATCATTCCATTCAGTTTGCCGTCCGTCATGACCGGCAGGTGCCTGAGACGCCGGCTGGTCATCAGACCCATGCAGTAGTCGACCGTTTTGTCGTCGGTCACATAGATGACTTCCTTTGTCATAAGCCTCTTCACGGGATAGCTCCACGGGCAATCTCCGTTCTTATCCGGGGAGACGGTGAAGCGGGCATAGTCCCGTTCAGAGAAAATGCCCTTCAGGTTCTCTTTGCCGTCCACCACCAGAAGTGCCCCGACGTTCTTGTCAGCCATTAACTGTAATGCATCGTAGACTTTTGTGTCCGGCTGTACCGTCCAAACCTGATTACCCTTGTGATTGAGCATGTCTTTCACATTATCCATTGTGTCACCCCCAAAAAATAGTTGGTTCTATACAATAGAAATTATATACGTTAAAATCTAAGTAGGGCCTGCTGAAAAAGAGTTAGGAATTTACAAGAGAAGGAATTAAGGGTAAAA
>JBNGED010000197.1:0-4443 GCA_049975605.1 Sediminispirochaetaceae bacterium
CCCCGGCCCGGAACAAGCGCGGATCGATAACCGCCAGGGCGGGACTACGTTCATCAGGACCCTCCGGAACGAGACCACGGCCGCCGTACTCCCCGCAGGGGACAGCCGCCCATGGACCGTCGGTGACTCCGCGGGCCGCCTTGAACACCGCTTCGCCGCCCGCAGCTATCACTCCGTCGCATCCTTCCCGGCGGTATGCCGCCCGCAGATCATCCTTGGATTCACCGCCGCGGACGACAATCACCGGCAGCTCCGGATACTGGCAGGTCTTTTTTATCTGATTGATGAATCCGGCCTTCTCAGCCCCGGGAGATACAATGAATAGAGGACGATAACAACCGCGGGATGACAGCTCCCCCTGCAGGGAATCAAGCGCCTTCAGTCCGGCATTCAGTTTGACGGGATTGTAAAATGTCGTCATACCCGGCCTCCTTTTGTCTTTCCAGCGAGTGCAACCCCGTAGATCCGCAGCCGTTTCACCGCCAGCCCGGACGGCTTCCGGTACCGCTTCACTGCCAGCCGGGCAATCAGCTTCGGAAGGATCAGGATCTCCACCTGATTCAATATCCGCACGACCGTGCAGGTTTCGGGAATCGGCCCTTCGGCGATCATGCGGTCCCGGGCCTGGCTGGTCGCCGTGCTTTCCCGGAAAGTAAACAGCAGCATCGCCGCCGATAGAGTGCGGATCTGAATTTTCAGATCCACCGGGTGATCGATGAGGTATCCCGCCCCGCCGAGATAGCGCCCCCGCCCGTCTTCGTCCCGCTCCAGGACCATCGCCGGGCCGTCCCCGCCCGCCTGAAGGGCGAAGCTGAATCCCTCCGGCAAAGCGGCGAATTCCCCGGCGGTCTCCTCATCGTACCGGGAGGCTGCCGCGGCGGCCCGCCCCAGGAACCAGAGAAGCACACTGCAGTACACTCCGGCGAACCACTGCCGCTTCGGCCTGAGCCTCCGGACCTTCAGCTCCGCGGCACCTGGCCCTGCCGCCTGTGCTCCTGACTTCTCCAGTACTCCCGGCGGATGAATCCCCATTTCTCTGAGAACTGAGGGCTTCGGGATTCCCCGACGGTCATACCCCTTCAGCCGGTAGTACCGCCGGACCAGAGAGCCGATAGGGACCACACTTTCGACGGGGTGAACGGTCTTCCCTTCCTGAAGGAACCGTGCCGGCAGTGTGTCCTGTTCCGCGTTCACTCCCCGGAGGGTGTTCATGTACCGCTCCAGGATGTGGACCCGGCGGCCGCACCGTCTGAACCTCCCCGGGCTGGTCCGGATCCCGGTGATGCTCTGGTATGTTCCCGAATAGAGGCTCCAGTCGAGGGCGATTCTGGTCAATCGGGGGAACCAGGTCATGACCAGCTTGAGAACAGGTTTGGGGGTGTTTTTTGCCGCGAATGCTTCGAGAACGTAGGCGGAGGAGGTAAACTGGCAGGTCTGCAGGCTGTTCACCGCCGCGAAGACGTCTTCGAAGTAATCCACCCACTCCGCCTTGGAGTGGCTGGTATAGGGAGGGATAAAATTGAATACCGCCTCCAGGGATATGGGAAAGGCGCTCAGGTGACATCCCCCGCGGTTGGCTACCGCGTAGTTGAGCCCCTGACCCCATGCAGCCCGCGGATCGTAAGCCGCAAGCTCCATTCCCTTCACATGGATGGCGAACTCTTCTCCTCCGTACTTCTTCGACAGTCTTCGGCTGCCTTCGGCCAGCTCGTCCCCTTCTCCGCGCCGGTGGGCGATATCTTCAATCATTTTCTCAATATTGTCTCCCCGGCCGAAGGCGAGCTGGGAAGGACGCAGCCCTTTTTCGGCCGCCTCCATGGCCCAGGAGAGGGTCGCCCCGAGGGTGATGGTATCGAGCCCCATCCGATTGGCCGTTTCGTTCCAGCGGCCGAGCAGGTCAGGGTCCCAATTCTCCAGATTCGGACCGAGCAGTCCGACCGTCTCGTATTCCGGGATCTGCCGAATTTCTCCGTCCGGGTAGGTCCCCTTGTGTCCGCAGAGGATCGAACAGGGACGGCAGGTGCTCGGTTTCGTGCTGTAGCGTTCGGCCATGGCTTCACCACTGTGGACTTCCGCCCGGGGGTCCGTCCGTCCGCTGAAATTCCTGACCGGCAAATAGCCGGCCTTGATCCCCGGCCGCAGGTTGGCGGCGGTCCCGTACTTCCGATACGAGAGGGTGAAGCCGTTGCGGTTCACGTACTTCAGCGACCGTTTCCTGACCCGCGTGAAGAGCACGGGATCCTTCACTTCGACTCTGTACGCCCCTCCCCGGGCGACCACTGCCTTCAGGTTCTTCGCCCCCATGACCGCACCCATTCCGCCCCGTCCCAGATACCGGTGCCCCGAAGCGATATTGGCATACTTCACCATGTGTTCACCCGCCGGACCGATAGCCAGGGCGCCGTCGTTTTTTCCAAGATCAAGACCATCCTGCGTCTCGACGCAGTCCAGGCCGCGCAAGCCTTTCGCCGGTCTCAGCCTGCCCGGGCTATTATCCGGATCCCCCAGTTCCAGGACCACCGGTTCCGAAGCCCGCCCGGAAATAATGAGGCCGTCATACCCCGCTGTCTTGAGGGCGACGCCGAAGGGCCCCCCGCAGCTCGCGTGCACCATCAGCCCGGTCAGCGGAGACAGGGTCACCCCCGAGAATCGGGCCGAACAGACCCCGCCGGTACCCGTCATCACCCCCGCGAAAAAACACAGCAGGTTCTCCTCCCCCAGGGGATCCATCTCCCCAAGCTTCGTACCGCACAGTTCGTAAAAATACTTGAGGGCCAGCCCCTTTCCGCCCAGAAAGTCCCGGCGGTACTCTTCCGGGATTTTTTCGACACGAATCTCACCGCTGCCCAGGTCCGCCACCGCGATCCTTCCCGTTGTACCATCTATTTTTTTCATTTCAAACCTTCCTTTTCCAGAGGAAAAACGCAGCTGCTCCGTAAAACAGCGCCAGGCCCGCTCCGAAGTCGGTGGTGATATACAGGGTCACGCCGCTGTCCGCCGTCAGCCCGTCAAAGATGCTCTGTATGAAGAGATTGTGACTGGCGTGCAGGACAACCGCCGGCCACAGACTGCCCGACTTCATCCGCATCCAGTTCATTATGAACGTCAGCCCGACAATCTGGAGGGTGAAAAACAGGACCGCATACCAGCTCTCCGTCCCGCTGGTGTAGTGTGAGAAAAGTATCCCCGGATAGTGATACACCGCCCAGACCGCCGCCGCTATCAGCGCTGTTGCGACGGGGGTATTCCTCTCCAATAGTTCCGGTACCAGAAAACCCCGCCATCCGATCTCTTCACCGGCTGAGGTGCCGATACTGACCAGTACGCCCAGGCTTGCTGCGGTGACTATTTTCATCCAGACATTTCCGTCTATCCTCTCGAAGCTAAGCTCCCCGAGTCCGGCGGCCCACACCAGGCCGTAGACCAGAAGCCCCCCGATAATGGGGAGAACATACCCGAGAACGAGAAATCTTAGCTTTCCCGGCTTCCATCCGAATCCGCGCAGGTTCCGATCAAAGGCGAACTTCACGAGCAGTGCGCTTACTCCCGGCGCCCACATCAGCGCGAAGACCGAAGGCAGGTAGAACGCCCGTGAATCGCGGGATATCAGGATATAGAAAGGGACACATATCAGCAGAGTAAATACCAGAAAGGCGGTGATCTTCCATCGTTGGTGATTTTTCATAAGATGATTGTACCAGCGAAATATGTACTTCGTCATGCGGATTTTGTGAATTCGAGCTGGCTGTGGGAAGAGGTGCAGAATTCAGTCGGGGGGAAACGAATCCCGGTCCGTCACATAATACCGAAGGTATTGAAGGCTTCCTGCGTCGACATGCCTTCCTCGAGGGCTTTCTTCACAAGCTGCTCGCCCCGGGCCTTCTCCAGAGCTTTTTCGAAGGCCTCGGTTTCAATGGTCTTCGGCACGACGATCACGCCGTCCCGGTCGCCGAAGATGATATCGCCGGGTTCAATCCCAATGCCGTCGATCTCGATCCGCACTCTGTAATCGATGACTTTCCCCCGCGGTCCCTGGTCCTGTGCATAGGTACCTGCAGAGACCAGCGGGAATCCGAGATGCAGGATTTCCCCGGTGTCCCGGGAGTATCCGTCGACAACGGCGCCGGCAGCGCCGACTTTCATAGCACGGATACTCATCAGACCGCCCCAGAGTGCGTATGCGCAGGATGAACCGGTACAGATGTACACCTCGTTTTCCTGAAGCTGGTCCAGCGCCTCGAACAGGAGGCCGAAGGGCCTGGCCATGAGCGGATTGGCAGAGTTCCCGATCTTCTCTCCATACACATCCGCTTCCAGTACCGGCATCGCCCGGCCGATGAGGACCATCTCCGGATCGAGAGGCTTGAGCCGCGGCGGAAGGAACTGATGGAGGAATCCCATCTTGTCCATCACATCGCCCAACAGGGCAGGAAAGAGCTCCCT
>JBNGED010000197.1:4453-5136 GCA_049975605.1 Sediminispirochaetaceae bacterium
TCATGCCGTTACCTCCGCGGTACTGTCTGTTTGTTTTCGGGCGGGCCGGACCAAAACATTCCTGCGCCCCCTACCCGTTGAATCGGAATTGCTCCACCTCTATCTTCTTCACCAGGACCTCAGGCGAGGCTGCAATGGTCTGGACCACCACCGACGCCATTTCGCCGGCGGTCATGAATTTATCCCTCGGAACTTCCCTGCCGCCCCAGTATTCGGAATCGGTAGCTCCGGGCAGCACGTCGATCACCCGGATATGGATCCCCTGATCGTGGAGCTGATTGAGCTGGAGCCGTAATCCGGCGGTATATGCCTCCAGTGCGAATTTCGACATGCAGTATATGGGAGCGACGGGATTGGCATGTTCACCGGCGGGACTCGATATCATGACGATATCGCCCCTCTTAGCTTCCTTCATAACCGGAAGCACAGCCCGGGTCATGTAGAAGACACCATCCGCGTTCGTCTCCATCATGGTCTTGTACTCTTCCGTAGAAGCCGTCGACAGGTCCGAAACATAGCCGACTCCGGCATTGTTGATAAGCACGTCGATACTGCCGAAAGCTTCGAGACAGCTCCGCACGGCGGCATTGCACTCGTCCTCGTTTCTCACGTCCCCGGTGATCAACAGCGGTTCAGTATCGGTGGTCCCGCGGACTGCTTCCGCGAGAGATTCGAGCCTCTCC
>JBNGED010000198.1:0-4274 GCA_049975605.1 Sediminispirochaetaceae bacterium
CCCGATTCACCGGCAAGGGGGTCTTCGAGGCCTTTGACGAGGATATTGCGAAACCCCTCGGCATGGAGGATTTTTCCGTCGATGACTGCACTTACGTGTACGAGCGTGAACGGTCGGAGCACCCTTCCTACTTCTTCCGCATGTCATCCCGGGACATGGCCCGCTTCGGGCTTCTGTACGCGAACATGGGCGCGTGGAACGGGAAGCGGATCGTCCCCGAAATGTGGGTCCTCATGAGCACGACCCCTACGAGTCTGCGGGGAATCCACAACGATCCCTACGGCTACCTGTGGAGCATCATACCTGAGAAGGCGGGACTCGGATACGGCTTCTATCACACCGGCATGGGGGTGCATCTGCTGGCGGTCCTTCCGGACCGGGAGCTGGTAATGGTGCACCGGGTCGACACGGACGGGGATTTCGATATCACCTGGTCCGAGATTCGGCGGCTCATGGAGATGATTTTCGCGGCGGTTATTGAAGGATAATCGGGCGCTTATAGAAAAGAACCAGGCGTCTGCGCGGCCGCCCTGCTCTTATTCCCCGCTGGAGAAGGTGAAACGGATCTCGGGGTAGTCCTGCATGGTGCGGTCCAGGAGCCAGCGGGTGCGGGCGAGAAATACCAGCCGGCCCTCCCGGTCACGGGCGACGCGGCTTCCCTGGAAGCGGAGGAAGTGGTCCATCGCGGACTTCTTCTCTGCATAGATCCAGCAGGCGCTCTCCCACTCGGTGGCCTCGAAGTGACAGGAGGCCTTGTACTCGTGTTCGAGCCGGTAACGGATGACGTCGAACTGCAGGATGCCGACCACGCCGATCAGCCGGGTGCTGGTCTGCTCCATGGTGAAGAGCTGGGCGACCCCCTCCTCCGTGAGCTGTTCGAGCCCCTTGTAGAGCTGTTTGGAACGCATGGGATCGTCGTTCATGACCTGCTTGAAGATCTTCGGCGCGAAGTGGGGGATGCCGGTAAATGCTATCTGTTCGCCTTCGGTCACCGTATCGCCGATTCGGAAGGTCCCCGTGTCGTGGAGACCTACGATATCTCCGGGGTAGGCGGTCTGGATGATCTCCCGCTCCTGGGCCATGAAGGCGGTCGGGTTGGCGGTCTTGTAGCCCTTGCCGGAGCGTACGTGGTGGTATTCCATGTTGCGTTCGAAGGTGCCGGAACACACGCGCATGAAGGCGATGCGGTCGCGGTGCTTCGGATTGAGATTCGCATGGATCTTGAACACGAGGCCGGTGAATTTCTCCTCCGTCGGGTGAACGATCCTGGTCGATCCGTCGTCGGACTTTGCCTCCCGCGGGAGGGGTGCAGGGGCTATGTCGACGAAACAGTCCAGAAGCGCCTGTACGCCGAAGTTGTTGACGGCGCTGCCGAAAAAAACCGGTGTAGCCTCGCCGCCGCGGAATTTTTCCAGATCGAAGGATGGATAGACTTCGCCGATGAGGCCGACCTCCTCACGCAGATGCGCCGCGAGACTGCCGAGTTCCCGGTCGAGTTCGGGGTTGTCCAGGCCCTCGATGGAGGCGGTCTCTTCCAAGCTCGTCCTTCCGCTGTGGCGAAAGAGGATAGCCCGGTCCTCCAGCAGGTTGTAGACTCCGCGGAAGTCGGACCCTCTGCCGATCGGCCAGGTGACGGGATTGATAGTGATGTCGAGCTCTTTCTCGACCTGATCGAGGAGCTCGATCGGCTCGCGTCCTTCCCGGTCCATCTTGTTCATGAAGGCGACGATGGGGGTCCGGCGCATCCGGCACACCTCAAAGAGGATCCGGGTCCGCTCCTCCACCCCCTTTACCGAATCGATTACCATGAGGGCGCTGTCGACGGCGGTGAGTGTACGGTACGTATCCTCGGAAAAATCGGCGTGGCCGGGTGTGTCGAGGAGGTTGATCCTGCGGTCCCGGTAGTCGAAGCCCATCACCGAAGTGGAGACCGATATTCCTCTCTGCTTCTCCATTTCCATGAAGTCGCTGGTGGTTGACCGGGTGTTCTTCTTCGACTTGACCGCGCCCGCCGAGCGGATGGCTCCGCCGTGGAGCAGAAGCTTCTCGGTGATAGTCGTTTTCCCTGCGTCGGGATGGCTGATGATGGCGAAGTTGAGACGCCGGGCGGTCTCCCTGGCTAGAGTTGAGAGAGGTGCGGTGATTGTCGCGGGCATGGTAATCCTCCGGTAGGCTCCGCCCACTCTACCCGATACTCCCCTGCAGTGTCAATGCATTGGGCGGGAGCCGACAGGCGGCCTCTCACCACTCTATAAGCGACTGTCCGGTCAACCGTTCCAGATCAATGAGCAGGACCATCCGCTCATGGACTGCAGAGAGGAGTGAAAGCTGGGCTTCTACCCGCTTGAGGTCCGCATCTTCCAGTTCTAGAAGATCACGGCGGCCGTTTTCGTATTCGCTCTGTGCGATGCTGTAAAACCGGTCGGCAAGCTCTTTTTTGAACCGGGCCGCTTCGATATCCGTGCTGGACTTGTCCAGACGCGCCAGCAGTTCCTGCAGTTCAACTTCCTGTTCCTCCAGGTTATCTTCCAGGCGACGGCGCGCATCCTCCAGATTGGTGCGGGCGGTCTCCAAAGTAGTACGGTACTGTGATCCGGGTAAAAGGTCGTTGAAGCTGAAGGATAGAGTAACGGAGTAGGAACCGGTGGAGCTGTCGGAGCCCGTTCCAGCTGACAGATCGGCGGAATAGCTCTTTGACAGCGAGATCGAGAGGTCCGGCAGGAAGCGAAGGGGGACTTTTTTCAGGGCTGTTTCCCTGGTTTTCACGTCGGCAGTTTTCTCGCGTATCCCGGGTGTCTCCGGCAGGACGGCGGCCGTCTTTTCCTCAATCTCCGAAGGTGTGTCGGGGGCATCGAGGTTCCCGGTGAAGATGATCGGCTGTTCGGAGTCGAGGCCGAGAAGCAGTCTGAATCGCTGGAGCGCGTTCTTGTATTCGATCTGTGTTCCGTCGAGCTTTGAAACGGCTTCTTCCCGGCTTAGCTGGGCGCTGAGATATTCATACTCGGAAATACGGCCGTTGTCGAAGTCGAAACGGGCGGCTTCGAGCCGGTCATCGGCGGACCGGAGCTGCCGTTCGAGGAGAGCGGTCTCCTCCTGTTGCAGGACCAGTCTGAAGTAGTCGGTGTAAACTTGAGCACGGAAGTCGACCCGCGTCCCGTCGAATGCAGCTTCCGCCTGTCTGCGGGCATTCAGGGTTTCCCGCGGATACAGCAGGTCTTCAGCTTGAAGAAGAAGGGACGCGCTGCCCTCGGCGGTACCCTGCCAGCTGGAGGCATCGGTCTGGTAGCTCGCCAAAGCCCCTTCGACTTCCAGTTCGGGCAGGAGCCGGAGATAACGCCAGCGGTAGGCACTGCGGGCCTGGTCCAGGGCGGCCATCGAGTACCAGACGGACCTGCTGTTTTCCACAGCCATATGAAGCGCGTCCCGGGGGGAGAGCCGCAGGGGCGGCAGTTCCTCGGCATCAGCGCCCGCCGGGTACATCATTCCGACCGCGCACATCATGCATACGGCAGCAGCGCGAACCATTTTGAACGTAAGGCTACTCATATCTCTTCTCCTTCTTTTTTCCGACCCCGAACAGATAGAGAATGGTCGGGACCACGAACAGAGTGAAAATGGTAGAGACCGCCAGCCCGCCGGAGACGGCGATTCCGAGGGGCTGGATGATATTGGTGCCGTCGCCGAGGGCCAGGGCGATGGGAAGCATCCCCAGTACCGTTGTCAGCATGGTGATCAGGATGGGCGCCAGGCGCAGTCCGGCAGTAGTGATGAGGGCCTCCAGGCGGTCTTCCTGCCGCTGCAGTTCCTGGAAGTAGAAGTCGATCATGATGATCGAGTTGTTGACCGCTATGCCTCCGAGGAGAATCGTGCCCAGCATTGAGTTCAGGCTGATGGTGGACTTGAACAGGTAGAGGCTTAGAATCACTCCGATGAATCCAAGCGGGACCGCCACCATGATGACCAGGGGTGTCCGCAGGGAGTTGAACTGCACGCCGAGAACAATGTAGATCAACACGAGACTGACTGCGATGGCATAGATGAGTGAGCGTACGTTCCGGTTCAGTTCCTCCTGGGTGTCTTCGAAGACGATACCGTAGCCCGGCGGCAGGTCCATCTCTTCGTGCAGCAGTTCCTTGACCTGCAGTTCGAAGTCCTCCCGCTGGGCCTGTTCGGCCTCCCGGTTCATGATCGCCATTACGCTGAAGGTCTCCTCCCCGTCGATCGTGACGATCTCCTGTATGTTCTTGTCGACGCTGATGTCGAAGAAGTGTTTC
>JBNGED010000198.1:4284-5132 GCA_049975605.1 Sediminispirochaetaceae bacterium
GGATCGCCCCGCCCCGGTACGGAATCAGGAAGTTGGCGAAATCTTCACTGCTGGTAATAGTGTCGTCGGGGAAAGAAATCCGAACGTCCACCGCCTGTCCCTGATGATTCATCTCGATTGCTGAAGACCCGACGAGGAGGGTCCTGGCAACGGAAAGAAGCCGGCTGGTCGGGTAGATGTTCCCGGTATCCGGCCGTGAGGTGAGGACGATCTCGTTGGCTTCCATCGTCGAAGGATCGGTCCAGACGTTCCGGTAGAGGTCGAGGTCCCGCACGAGGTCGGAGGCCTTCTCGGTATAACGCAGCACCTGCTGTTTGTCCGGCCCGGTTATCCTCAGGTTGAGATCGAGGGTTCTCGGCAGGGGGAGCTCAGCCGGATCCCAGGGCATCACCTGATAGTACCAGTTGGTGTCGGACTGGTATCTGTCCTCCAGGTCTTCCCTTACTTCGAGAGCGTGACGGCTGGAGGCGAGTGATATCATGAACATGGCTGAATTGCTGCGGTTCACCTGGGCGAACAGTGATTTGAGCCGATCGTCATAGCTCTCGAGTATCTGCTCCTCGATGGGGGCTATCAGTTCGAGCATCTCCTCTTTACTTTCGGAACTGAAATTCCTGCAGAAGAGAACGACGATGTCGCTCTCCGGCTTGGCGATTATCTCGCGGTCGATCCGGGGGACCAGCGTCAGAAAAGCGAAAACCAGCAGTCCGAAAGAGACCGCCAGAACCAGAACCGATCTGAGAGGAGAGGAAAGGATACCGCGCAGGGCAGCGGTGTATCCCCGGCGGAGGGATGACATCAGCCGTTCGGAGAACCGGGCCATTTTTCCAACCCGGTCGATCCCGAGG
>JBNGED010000199.1:0-5082 GCA_049975605.1 Sediminispirochaetaceae bacterium
GCCCTGGTAGGAGAGACTCGTTACTTCGCCGGGATTTTCGAAAGTAATCTCGATGGGAAAGGGAGTGAAACTGTTCTTGCTGAGGTACGTTGAACTCGCCAATGTATTGGTGGGGCCGGTGAAGTCGAAATCCGGCCCGGCGCCTTCCCTGTAGATTGTCCGGCTGACGGATTTCACATGACCATTGAAGTCCTCCGCCTCTAAGGTAATAACATAAAAACCCGTCGTTGTGTCGCTGACGCGCAGGATCGAATCGAAGGTACCGTCCGCGGTATTGAAGGAAAAAGTCATCCCCTGGGAGGTGTTGACGGTGAACACCCCGTCGCTTCCGTCCAGATTCAGGATCCCGCCGATCGCGTTGTTGGCGTCCCACTCTATGCGGCTGATCTCGTTGCAGGCCGTCGATTGGCTCGAGTTGAAGACGGTACCGGTGATATCGATATCATCGCCGGTATCGAACTCGGTGATTGTTCCCCCCGGTTCGCTCAGGCTGATCGCCGGACCGCTGCTTTCCAGGAGCTTGATGTCCCTGATGGTTTGGTTGCCGTTGGAGTCCACTGCCGTGATCCGGAGGGTCACCTGACCTGACAGAACCGAAGGATTCACGGTGGAGAAGGAGAACGTGTACTCTCCGGTGGAGGAGGTGTAGAGGATGGTCCCTGAACCCGCGGAGGGGTCCTGCTGATAGCTGCCGCCCTGAGCGAGTACGATTCCTCCCCGGCGGTCGGGGTCGTACAGTATCTCGTAGCTGAAGGATTGTACGACCCCCTGATTGTCGCTGGAACGGATGGCGTCGTCGGTCACCGCTCCGGTCACTTCGACGGTCGAATTGTAGATGCTGTTGTCCCCCGGCGAAGCGACGACGATCCGGGGAGTGAGGATGTCTTCGGCCTGATTCAGAATGGTCTCGCTGATGGGGTTGGGGCAGGAAACCAGCAGCACAGCGACCGTTATTATTATAAACAGGATTAATTTTTTCATCTCAATCTTCCTCGACGAACAGTGATGAGGAGTCGATCTGTATCCGGGATGCACGGGATTTTTCGTCTCCGCTCAGGTAGGAGAACTGCGCGGCCATCTGCGGGTTGAGTTCTCTGAGTCTGCCCATGTACTCTCCGGCCATGTCGTAGTTCTCAAGAGAGTAGTAGGACCTGGAGATGTTGAGCAGAACCGCGTGGAAGCTCTGCGAATCTTCGCCGCTGCGGGCGATGTACTCCTTCTCCACGCCGTGGAGGAGGCGGAGGGCGTTCTGGAATTCATTTCTCTGGAAAAAAACTCCCGCCAGGTTGATCTTTGCCGAAAGGTAGTTGCGGTCGAGGGAGAGGGCGGTGTTGAAGGCCTTCTCGGCTTCCGAAAACCGCCCGAATCGCCCGCTGATGATACCCAGTCGGTTGTAGCTGCCCTTGCTGTTCTCCTCGGCGGCCCTCTTCGCATACGTCTCGATGATGGAACTGATGATCCGGCTGGTATCGGCGGAGAAGTCCCGCACGACCTTCTGCATGTCCCCGTACTGCAATCCGAGGTCCGCTTCCTGGAGGCCTACCGCGCGGTAGACGGACTGGGCTTCGCGGATCCTGACCAGTTCTCTCTTCTCCGGTTCCCGGTCATAGGCGGCGAACTCCTGAGCGCCTGTTCTCCAGGCAGTCAGGAAGTCGTCGGAGCCCACCATGGTGACCTCGACCGGTATCCAGAGCTGATTGTCGATATTGAAGCTCATCTCCTTGTCGGGATGCAGCGACTGGTACTCCCGTGAAGGCAGGCCGGTATTGAAAGCGGCGTATATGTGGCCCGGAACGGTGATGAAGGCAGTCTCGATGCCGGCGGTCTCCAGGAGACTGGCGTACAGAACGGTCAGATCGTCGCAGTCCCCGGTCAGGCGCTTGAGGGTGTTGCGGGGAATGCTGACGGCGTCCACCACCTGCGCGTTCTCCTGTGCCGCTTCGAAGGGGCTGGTCGGGTCCTTCTGGTAGATACAGCCGAGCTCCTTCAGACCGTAATAAACCTGGATGGCGGTCTGCAGTTCTTCATTGTAGCCCGGAACGACCCGTTCCCTGGAGCTCTGCCGAACATAGCTCGTGTAGTTCCGCAGCGCGCTGTCGGCGGAGGTAACGAAGGCGGCCGCTTTGCGGGTGTCGTCCCACGTGAGGGACTCCTTGTCGTACATGTCGTAGGTGAGGGAGTACCGCTGGGTATTGGACCGGCTGCGGCTGGAGTATTCGATGATGACCTCTCCGGTCAGGGGTGTTACTCCCTCGGTCTCGAAGACGCTGCTGTTGAAAGCGGCATAGAGGTCCAGTTTCTTTTCCTCGCCGGATTCAATCAGGTCGAATGACTGCAGGGGGGTCGGACCGTCCATGTATCCCGCCTGCAGGAAGGACACGTCCACATTCGTAATGGGGAACTTGTCGTCGTTCCTGAAGGTGACCGTTCCGATCGGATGGTCCAGGTAGTAACTCTGCATGGCCGCAAAGAGGTCCGGAACATGACCGTCGATGAACCTGATGCTCTTGAGTTCCGCCTTGGGAGAATCCGGGTCCTCCCCGACGCGGTACTGCCCGGTGAATCCGAGTCCGAACACGGCGCCGTCGAACCGCTCCAGAAGGCCCAGTGTACGGGTTATGCGGATACGGGGTTCCAGGGCCAGATGAAGGTTGTAGGAGATATTGAGACCCAGCCGGCCGCTTATATCGGCTACTATGTTCTGCTGCCCTACCGTGTCGGCGGCCCCTCCGAGGGCGGGAAAGTAGGACTGGCTCATTCCGAGCCCCGTCTCTATTCCGATCTCCATCTGTTTTGACAGCTTGGAAATGTAACCGAGCCCTCCCATAACATACGCCTGCCGGTGGTTGAACTGTTCCGCCTGGTCAGCGTCGTCGCGTTCGAGGCTCGTATAGGTAATGAGGCCAATCCGGGCAAAGGGCTGGAAAACCGGATGCCGTGGAATGGGATAGCGGAAGGAAGCGGAGAGATCGTTTACGTCGAACTCATATCCGAAATCTGTGCCGACAGCCACTACCGGCGAGTAGGAGCCGACATTGAAACCGAAGGCGAAGGGGAAGGCATACATTTCATTGAGGTTGATCTCCGCCGTCTGCCCCCACGCGGGCAAACCGAAGCCGATAAGCAGAAGGGAATACGCATACCGGCGAAGGATGGTACAAGCTGTGTTTTTCATGAGCCCTTCTTTCTACTTTTTTTACTATTAAAAAAGGACATTTTCATATGGAGAAATGACACAGTCGTACTATCTATATAATATTGTATACCCTTTTTCCCTATTTTTGTATATTTCATTCAAAAAAAGTGCATCAACTAACAGTTCTATATGCAATTAGAACAAGAATCCCGCTTTCTCTTTTTATTTAGAACCGCTATGATGGGGAGCATGCCGGGAAAAAGATTATCAAAGGGAGAAGATCCGTATTTCATCCGCAACACCGCCGGGATAACTTCAGTCGAGTTCTTCTGGGGTATGGGCATGCCGGTGCTTATTGATTCCACCTTTCTCCAGCTCTTCCTGCGCAGTCTGGGGGCTTCCTACTTTCTCATCGGCCTGCTGCCGGTATTTCTGGGGATGTCCATTCCGATCTTCTCCATCCTGTCCGCATATGTATCCGGTCGGCTCGAGAGCAAGCGGATAAGCGTAATGCTCTATCACATGACCGCCGCCCTCCCCGCGGCCCTGTTCGGGCTCTACCTGATGATCTTCAAACCCGAGGAGGGGGTCCTGCAGCTCTTTCTGGCGATGTATTTTGTTTTCACCATTGCCATCGGCTTCACCCTGCCTGCATGGCAGAGTTACATCGTATCTCTCTTCAGTCACGAGGAGAGCATGCGCGCCCTGTCGGTGATGTACATCGTGCAGAGTATTTCCAAACTGATCGGCAGCTTCGTCATCTACCGGATCGTGGCCCGCTTCGCCCTGTCGGTGCACGGAGCGTCGCTGGTGTTCATCTTCGGGGGATTCATACTCTTTTTCGGGGCTTCTTTTTTCCTCATAACCAGGGAGGAGCACGATCCGGCCGAAGTCCAGTCCGGTATCGGCAGCCCGGCGGCATTCATCAGGAGCCTTGGACGGATCGCCGGGTCCCGTGATTTCAGAACGCTCATCGGATCTGATGCCAGCTACTTCGCCGTGGTGGTTGCGCTCTCCTTCTATGGAGCATACGCCGCGGAGTACAGCGCCATACCGGAGGAACTGGTGGCAGGGGCCTTTGTCGCCGTCAGCTATTCCGGCGGAATCGTTGCCCAGGTCGTCTTCGGCTGGCACAATTTCGGCACCCTCCGGGAAAAATTCGCCATATCCAAGATCCTCGGTATCCTCGGCGTGCTGCTCCTGATGCCGGCCGACAGTCTATGGCTCTTCCTGGTCTGCGCCGCCCTGCTTGGAGCTTCACGGTCCCTGCGGATGCTGATATACCCTCCGTCGGTCAAGAATTTGGCCCGTACCAGGGATACTACCGCCCACTTCGCGATGGTAGCCCTTCTCGAACTGCCCTTCAGTATGGGCCTGCCGCTCCTGTCCGGGCTCTTCCTCGACTGGTCAGTCGGTATTGGAGAGGGAGGCTACCGTGTCCTGTTCGCCGTACTGGCGCTGCTGCTTGCAGTGGGTTTGTTTTTTTCCCTGAAGCTCAGATTCTCTGAAGCTAGTGAGTAACTATACAGACTATTTACGATAGAAGAACGGCATAAAGAGAATGAGGACGGTGTAAATTTCCAGTCTTCCAAGTATCATAATAGCTGCCAGCCATAATTTCACGTAATTAGGAAAAAATGCGAAATTAGATGCCGGGCCCACTCCGCCGAACCCCGGTCCGATGTTCCCAATACATGCCAGGGATGCAGTTAAAGCGGTTGTAAAATCTGTATCACCAGAAGCTACAATAATAGTTGAGATTATGACGAATAAAAGATATAGAAATACAAAACCTGATATGGCGGTGATAATTCCATTGTCCAGCGGTTTTTTATTCAGTCTGACCGGGAACACACCTCTGGGATAAATCAGCGAACGAAGCTGTTTAACGGCTGTTTTCATCATCACGCTTACATGCATCATTTTAATTCCACCGCTTGTAGAAC
>JBNGED010000200.1:0-5064 GCA_049975605.1 Sediminispirochaetaceae bacterium
GTTATCTCCAGGGTCTTCTCATCGGTAATTCGCAGACCGCTGTGGAAGGTGCTCTCGACACCCACCCTGTTCAGCATCTGATTGATGGCCGGACCCCCGCCGTGAACGATGACCGGTAGGATACCGACATATTTCAGCAGCGCTATATCCTGCATTATCATGAGCCGCAGGTCGTCGTCGACCATAGCGCTCCCGCCGTACTTGATGACGATGATCTTCTGGTGGAACTGCTGGATGTACGGCAGCGCCTCGATGAGAGTGTGCGCACGAACGTACATCGTATCGAGCTCGGCTGGTCTGTCTTTTCCCATAATTCATTCTCCCTGCTGAGGCCGTCTATGTGCGGTAGCTTCCGTTTATCTTTACATAGTCGTATGTCAGATCGCATCCCCATGCCACGGCGGAATCGCTGCCTTCGGTGAGCTTCATGGTGATGACAATCTCATTCTCCTTTAAAACTGCGCGCGCAGCCGTCTCGTCGAATTCGATCGGTACGCCTTTTTCCATGAGAAGTACCTCGCCTCCGCTGCTGGAGAAGATAATATCTACATGGTGGGGATTGAAGGTCCCGCCGGAATACCCCATGGCCGCGAGAACGCGTCCCCAGTTGGCATCTTCCCCGAACATGGCTGATTTGACCAGGTTCGATGAGATAACGCTGCGGGCAAGTGTCCGGGCGTTCTCTACCGATGAGGCCCCTTCGACACGCGCTTCGATCAGTTTCGTAGCGCCCTCGCCGTCCCGGGCGATGGCGACCGCCAGTTCCCTGGAGACTGTCCGGAGACCGTGCTTGAACTCTTTCCATGCCTGGGAATCGGGAGTCTTCACCTCAACATCCGAAGTACCGTTCGCCAGAGCCAGGACCATATCGTTGGTGCTCGTGTCCCCGTCGACACTGATCATGTTGAAGCTCTCTTCCGCGGCGTTGTGAAGCATGTGCTGAAGCAGGGGAGGATCTATGGCCACATCGGTCAGTATGAACCCGAGCATCGTCGCCATGTTGGGATGGATCATACCCGAACCCTTGGCCATACCGAGAATTCGTACCGTGCGGCCCTCGGCATGAAATTCATAGGATGAGACCTTTTCGACCGTATCGGTCGTCATGATAGCCCGGGCAGCTTCGTGCAGTGCCGTCGGGGAATCGTGCAGCGGAGAGGAAGACGATATTGCCGAACACATCGAATCGACGGGAAGGGGTACTCCGATAACCCCGGTGGAGGCGAGCAGGACTTCATCCTGTTCGACACCGAACTTTTCGGCGGCGGCAGCGGCGATCTTTTCGGAGTCCTGTATTCCCCGGTAACCGGTACAGGCGTTGGCATTGCCGCTGTTGACAATGACAGCCCTGACTGGCCGGCCGATCCTCTCGCTGTTCCAATCGATACAGGCAGCCCGCACACGGTTGGTCGTGAACACTCCGGCCGAGACAGCTCCATGGGTGCTGTAGAGGACCGCTATATCAGAGCCTTCCTTTTTTATTCCGGCCGGAAAAGCTCCTGCCATGAATCCCCGGGGCAGCTGGTGTTGTATCATAACCATTCCTCCTCGTAGGTTTTTTTTATTCAGGGAAAAAGCGGCATCCCGCCGATTCCTTCGGCCTCATCAAAACCGAAGCGGATATTCATATTCTGCACAGCCTGGCCGGCAGCCCCCTTGAAGAGGTTATCGATGGCCCCGACGGCAATAATTGTACGGGTCCTGTCGTCGAAGGCTACTCCGATGTCCGTGTAATTGGAGCCCTTTACCCATCTGGTTTCAGGGAAGACTCCTTCCGGCAGGACCCTGATGAAGCGCTCGCCTTGGTAGAACTCCGAATAGAGTTCTATCAGCTTCCCCGTGTCGAGCTCGGCTGCATCCAGCGCCGCGGCGCCCATATCCACGGTTCCCGTGAATCCTGCCCCGAGCGGAATATAGGCGGTGACGAGAATGCCCCGGTTCATTGGAACGAGATGGGGGGTGAACTGTACGATGAGGGAGGATTTGCTCCTCGCCTTCAGGTATTCCTCGATTTCCGGAGTGTGGCGGTGACTGGAGATCTTGTACGCTTTGATCGACTCACCGGCTTCACAGAAATGCAGTCCCTGGACGGTCTTCCTGCCGGCACCGGAGACCCCCGACTTGGCATCGATGTAAACGGGAACTGGAACCCCTGCGTCTACTCCGGCCGGAATGAGCCCGGCATTGACGAGAGGGGCAAGGGTGAGAATGGAACAGGTCGTGTAGCACCCCGGATTGGCAATGAGATCCGCAGAGGCGATGGTCTCCCGCTCGAGTTCCGCCAGGCCGTAGACGGCCCGATCCAGGAGATGCGGCGAGTGATGATCGACGCCGTACCATTTCTCATACAGATTAACATCTTTGAGACGGAAATCGGCGCCGAGGTCGATGATGCAGGTTTTTTCCAGAATTTTCTCATTCACCTGCCGTGAAGCTACTCCATGAGGGAGGGCGAGGAAGACGACGTCGCAGGTAGCGGCGAGTTCTTCGAGGGAGACATTGCGGCAGATCACGCCGTCGAGTTCATGTCTGAAAGAGGAGACAGTGTCTACATAGGGGGTACCGTCATATGTTCGGGACCCGAGATGTACAAGCGAGACCTTCGGATGCTGATTGAGGATTCTTACAAGCTCTATCCCGGCATACCCTGTTGCTCCAATTATTCCGGCTTTGATCACGATTTTCTCCCAATTTATGAATAAATTTACAGTAATTATTGTATAAAATTACAAAAAAAAGATCAATACGATCGTTTGCAAACCATGTTTGCTACTGTATAGTTGTGATACGGAGCCGGCGGGAGGTGCTGAAGTGAAGATCGGAACGGCCTATTATGACAGGGGACTGCGGACCTACGTGATGGGAATTCTCAATGTAACTCCGGACTCATTCTCGGACGGAGGCTCATACGCCGATCTCGATTCGGCTGTTCAGCGGGGTCTGGAGATGGAAGCTCAAGGCGCGGACATTATCGATATCGGCGGAGAATCCACCCGTCCCGGGCACAAGCCTGTGGGAGTCCGGGAAGAACTGTCCAGGGTTATTCCCGTTATCAGGCGGCTTGCGGCGGAACTGCGGGTGCCGATCTCGATCGACACATCCAAGGCCGAAGTCGCCTGTGCGGGGGTCGAGGCCGGTGCCTGTCTTATCAACGACGTGTGGGGATTCACCGCTGATCCGGATATGGTGAAGGTGGCCGTCGAGACCGGCGCCGCCTGCTGTCTGATGCATAACCAGGAGGGGACCGCTTACAAGGATCTGATGGAGGATATCCTTCACGAGTTGTCCCTCAGGGCTTCACGGGCGCTTGAAGGAGGGGTGGATGAATCGAAGATCATTCTGGATCCCGGGATCGGCTTTGGGAAAACGGTGGAGCAGAACATCGAAGTGATGCAGTCTCTCGGGAGGCTGAATGAGCTGAAGTATCCGTGGCTGCTGGGTACTTCCCGTAAGTCTATGATCGGCAGGACCCTCGATCTGCCTGTTGACCGGAGACTCGCAGGGAGTATCGCCACCAACGTTCTGGGAATACGCGCCGGGGCCGATTTTATCCGGGTACATGATGTCAGACCTCATGTTCAGGCAGCCAGAATGACCGACCGGATAGTGAGGACCGGTCCATACCGGTTGCCGGGGCGAGAATGGAGTCACATCGCGTGTATATCTCTCGGGTCGAACCTCGGGGAGAGGGCGGAATACCTGAATCAGGCCCTGCAGCGCATGGATGCATGCGGGGTGATAACCGTTCTGCGGGTTTCAGGCGTATACGAGACGTCGCCCGTCGGGAAGACCGATCAGCCGGCCTTTCTGAACGCGGCTGCAGTCATAGGGACGGACCTGGGCCGCGAAGATCTGCTTCAGCAGCTGCTCGCCATTGAGAAGGAGCTGATGAGAACCCGGGAAGAACGGTGGGGACCCAGAACGATCGATCTGGATATCCTCTTCTACGATCAGCAGCAGTATGAATCGGATGAAATCCGGATACCTCACCCGCGTCTGCATGAACGGCTCTTCGTACTCGCACCGCTCAGTGAAATCGCTCCTCTCCATCTGCACCCAGGCATGAACATGCGGGTGTTCGAACTGATGAAGTCGGGAGATTTTACAGGGCAGAAGGTCCAACGGCTTCAGTAAAATCAGCCCTCAGTCCCTATATTCCCGACCATCTCCGACAGTGTCTCCAAAGGACGGCTGTTGTGGTTCAGTATCGAGTAGACCGCGTTGATGACGGGAGTCCTCAGGTTCTTCCGCTGACTGATGATACGGGCGTATTTACATGCCGCTGCCCCTTCGGGAAGATACCCGACGGTGTCGATGCGTGCAATGAGATCATCGAGGTCACGGTACTGATCGATCTTGCGCTCGTGAATTATTTCCCGTCCGAAACGGCGGTTGCGTCCGTACACGCTCCGGCATGTCACGTCGAGATCCCCGACGGCGGCAATTGATGTGAAGGTCTCCGGATGAGTCGAACCGAGGGCCGTACCCAGCTGCTGTATCTCACTCAGACCTGCAGCCAGGAGAAGGGATTCCGTATTGTCTCCGAAGAGCGGACTGATGTCCTTGAGCGCGTCGAGCATTCCGAAGGCGATGGCGATGACGTTCTTGATCGCTGCAGCCGTCTGGACTCCAATCACATCGAGGGATGAGAAGACCAGCAGGTTTTTCCCATTGAGCAGCTCCCGGAAACGGATGGAATTCTTCGGGTTTCTGGATGCACTGATAAGACCCGTTATTTTCCCCCTGGCGACCTCTTCCGCATGGCTGGGTCCGGAGATGTAGACCATGTTGTCCCGGTAGGACCCGGGCAGGTAGTTCTCGACTGCTTCGACCGGCAGCAGGGGCATCTGACCGGTATCTATAAATCCCTTCGTCAGGATACCAATCGGGGTCCTGCCTTCCAGAATATTCGATACCATGAGAATATGCTTGATCGTCGCGATGAGGTAGAGGGACGGTACTGCGAGGATGAGAAAGTCCTTCCCGTCCGCCACGTGTACGATATCGGTGGATGCGGACACGGAGTCCGGGAGCTCAACCCCCAGCAGATAGGCGCTGTTGATG
>JBNGED010000201.1:0-5056 GCA_049975605.1 Sediminispirochaetaceae bacterium
GTAGGTGAGATACTCGTAGACGAGAGAAGAGACTATCCCTTTTACTTCCGAGTTCCCGAGCTTGGCTTTGGTCTGTCCTTCGAATTGCGGTTCGGGAACCTTTACCGATATGACCGCTGTGAGCCCTTCACGCACATCATCGCCGCTCAGGCTATCCTCCATCTTTTTAGACAATTTTGATTTTTTAAAGAAATCATTAAAAACACGGGTCATGGCTGTCTTAAAACCGACCAGGTGGGTTCCCCCTTCCCGTGTGTTGATGTTGTTCACGAAGGTAAAAATATTTTCCGTGTAGCCTTCATTGTATTCGAGGGCTACTTCGATCTCGACGTTGTCGCGTGTAGCTTCGATGTAGATCGGATCTTTGTGAATAGGCTTTTTATTTTCACTCAGATAGCTGACGAATGATTTGACTCCTCCGTCGAACTTGAAGTCCCGTATTTTATTCTGAGGAAACCTTTCATCTTCGAGATGTATGCTGATTCCTTTATTCAGAAAGGCGAGCTCTCTGAGCCGCTGTGCGAGTACATCGAAGCTGTAATCGGTAGTTTCAAAAATATCAGAGTCAGCCAGGAAGCGTGTTACGGTACCTGTGTGGTCAGTTGTTCCATTTTCTTCAACGGGCATGAGCGGTATGCCGCGTTCGTACTTCTGATAGTAGGTTTTATTTTCACGGTGTACCGTTACTTCGCACCAGCGTGAAAGGGCATTGACGACGGAGACACCTACTCCGTGCAAACCGCCTGACACCTTATAGGTCTTCTTGTCGAACTTCCCGCCGGCGTGGAGTTTGGTCATAACTATTTCCAGGGCGCTTACCTTTTCCACGGGATGGAGATCAACCGGAATTCCCCGGCCGTTATCTTCGACCGTGACAATATTGCCCTTGCCGATAGTGACCCGGATCTCCGAGCAGTAGCCGGCCAGGGCTTCGTCGATACTGTTGTCAACTACTTCGTATACCAGGTGATGTAAGCCGTCGGGTCCTGTTGACCCGATGTACATACCCGGCCGTTTTCTTACTGCATCCAGGCCTTTCAACACCTGAATATGTTGAGCAGAATATTGGTCATGCATGTGTGTTCTACCTGTTTTACCGTTTATGAGAATAGGAAATTATATCCTTTCTGTATATAAAAGTAAACTAGTTTGCCGAAGCTTGGTGTTACTCCTTAACTAACCCATTGCAGGTTAGGATTCTATGAAAATTAAAAAATAGTTTTGCCATAATTCTAACTGTTGACTAAGTTTCCCAGCTGTTTAGCACCATTCTTCGGCACACTAGGAAATCCGGGTTAGGACCCTTGTCCAACTTTTCAACTCTTATGTTGAAAACTTGTGGATAAATTCGTAGAATCATGGCATAGTAATAGTATGAGGACCAAGAATTTTCGCCCATATAATAGAGTTTTTATAGATTTATTAATATCTCTCATATAAATATTTATGTTACAAGCATTTATTTATTAAATTTTTGTTAAATTCAGATATAGACGTGATTTACGTTTTTTAGAATATATGAATTATACTTGTGGATAACTTGTGTAAAAGTAGATGATTTTTGTGGAGTAATGGATGAGCGATCAGGCCTCGAAGTGGGACTACAGTATTTTCTGGCAGGAAGCATTAAAGCTCCTCAGATCACAACTCTCAGAGCAGGAATACGTTATGTGGTTCCGCAATATTCATTACTACAACTCACTCGAGAACGAACTGATCCTTGCCGTCCCTTCCTCCTTTTACCGGGACCAGGTTATTCAACGGTATCTGAAGCTGATCCACGACACACTGTATGATCTTTCGGGAATGTCTTTGAAAATCAGCTTTGAAGTGGTGAAGATGGTCCTTCCCAAGGAAAATGAACCCGAGGGGCTCCAATCCGAGGAGCCCCAACCAGAAGCATCCGGCCAGAGCTCAGGCAACCAGAAAGCTTCCAATCAGGACTCAGCCGGGTCAGGCGACACCTACGATGCCGAAGAAACTGCACCTCACATTATTGCGGATCCAACAGGCACCGTACCGCAGGAGAACCCGGCTCCTCGCATACTGTCCACCCGGAATGTACAACAGGCGGTCGCCGTCAATTCCATAAAAAAACATCCCGATCTGAATGTAGAATACACCTTCAATCATTTTATCGTTGGAGAAAACAACTCCTTTGCGGCGAACGCATCCATCGCAATTGCGAAAAATCCCGGTACCGCCTACAATCCCTGCCTGATCTATGGAGGCGTGGGTCTCGGGAAAACCCATCTCATCCAGTCGATCGGCAACTACATTTACACGGAGAATCAAAAAAGCCGGGTAGTCTATGTAACCTCCGAGACTTTTATCAACGAGTTCATCCAGTCGATACAGCAGGGAAAGAATCACCAGTTCAAGAACCGCTACCGGAATGTCGACGTCCTCCTTATTGATGACATCCATTTTCTTCAGGGAAAAAATCAAACCCAGGAAGAACTCTTCCACACCTTTAACGCTCTTTACGAGTCTAACAAGCAGATGGTCTTCACCTGTGATCGTCCCGTTTCCGAACTGAAGCACCTCACCGATCGTCTCCGCAGCAGGTTTGAACGGGGACTAAACGTCGATCTTCAGCCGCCGAACTTTGAAACCCGCTACGCCATCCTGAAGAGGAAAGTCGAGGACAAGAGGGCTCCGATCGACGATCAGGTCATCGAGCTGATATCGAAAAATATCACTACCAACGTGAGAGATCTCGAATCGGCATTGACAAAGCTGATCGCTTACTCGGATATTCTCAGTAAAAAGATAAGCGTCGACATTGCCCAGGAGCAGCTGAAGGACGTTTTTTCCAATCCGAAGCAGAGCAATATTACCATCGAGATAATCCAGAGAGCAGTCGCGGAATACTTCAATCTCTCCCCGTTTGATTTGAGAGGAAAAAAGCGCACCAAGGCAATCGCTTTTCCGAGACAGATTGCCATGTACATCACCCGCACCATCACCGAGTATTCAACCACCGAAGTCGGACTTGAGTTTGGCGGCCGCGATCACACCACCGTGATGCACGCATGTCAGCGGATCGAGAGCAGAATGAAGGCGGATCCCTACCTGGAACCGACCATTCAGCGTTTAATGCGCAGGATTAAGGAGTATGGAACAAAGTCTTAATAAGGTGTGAATTTACCTGTATGTACTGTGAAAACTTTCAGAAGATTGTGTTTTTGTGGATAAACACGCACGAAAGATATTGAGTTTTCCAGAATGATAATCTACCGTAGGTAGAACAGTTAGGAGGCTTTTACACATATCCACAGAGCTTACTACTATTATTACTATTTTTAAAATAAATTGTAATAGGAGAAACCAATGAAATTCACCTGTGAAAAGAATACCATCCAGAAGGAAATATCAGTCGCCCAGGAGATAATATCGACCCGCAATGCGCTCTCCATTCTGTCGAATGTCCTCCTGATAGCCGAAAACAACGCGCTTACCACTAAGGCAACAGATCTCAAAGTGGGATTCGAGACGCAAATTCCGGCCGACATTGCCGAGGAAGGCAGCACCACCGTTTTCTGTGACAAGTTCCTCGGAATTTTGCGCTCGCTTCCGGATGGAGACATTGAGTTTTCTCAGGACAACAACCGCCTCCTTATTCAGCCTCTTTTCAAGAAGATCAATTTCCAGCTGAAAAGCATTGCAGGCGAGAAGTTCCCCGAACTGCAGGAGATCTCGGAAGATCAGTACTTCGAGGTCTCGCAGAAGGACATCATCGAGATGGTCAGTCAGACCATTTTTGCCGTCAGCGATGATGAGACCAGGTACTTCATGAACGGAGTTTATATGGAGAATCAGGACGGCGCCCTCTCAATGGTGGCTACCGACGGCCGGCGGCTGAGTTTTATTTCCAAGACACTTGAGAACCAGATACCGGCCTTCGATCCGGTCATCATACCCCCGAAGGTGCTCCACCTGCTCCGCAAGCTTTCCAGCGGCGAGGGGAACGTAAAGATCGCGGTCGGGGAGAAGAATCTCTTTCTGCAATTCGACAGCCAGAAGATCTCTTCAAGTCTCATCGAAGGACAGTTTCCCAACTACAAGCGGGTCATCCCGGAACAGCAGAAGTACGAAGCCACCATCAAACGCGACCTCTTTGAAGAGGCTCTCAAACGCGTTTCCCTGCTGGTTGAACAGAAATCGCGTCGGATTTACCTCAACCTTTCCGAAGGGACCGTCACCCTCACCTCCGAGGAGAGCGAAATTGGCGTCGCCAAGGAAGAGCTCGAATGCGCCTATCAGGGACCCGATATTACCATCGCCCTGAACTACCTCTATCTGACTGAACCGCTGCGCGTGATGGACGAGGAGGAGATCCTTATCCGCTTCAGCGAGCCGAACAAGGCGATCAGCTTACTATCGAACCCTGAGAAGGAATTTTTTCACATAGTAATGCCGATGCAGCTTGATTGATATAGTTTGATTGATATCATGCCGGCTGGAACAGAATGGCCTTTGTATCAGTAAAAACCTACTCCTACCGCAATCTGATCGATCAGAAGGTTGAACTGGATGCCTCGCGCATTTTTCTAATCGGTGCGAACGGTCAGGGCAAGAGCAATTTCCTGGAAGCGATCTATATTTTATCCTACGGCAACAGCTTCCGCACCAACCGCGTAAAAGAGATCGTTCAGCACGGACAGCCGGAAGCGGCGTTGCACGGGTCCTTTTTCCGCCCGGAAGAGGAGGACATCACCGGGACCATCAGCTTCAGAATTTCCAATGGAGAAAAAATCATTCTCCTCAATGAAAAAAAGATACAGGACCGCAAACAGCTGATCTCCTATCTGCCCGCCATCGTGTTCAGTCACGACGACATTTCATTCGTGAACGGACCGCCGGACAGGCAGCGTTGGTTTTTCAACCAGATCATGAGCCTCTTCGATCCGCTCTTCATAGATACACTGCGGGACTATCGTAAAATACTCAAGATGCGCAACAACGCCCTGAAAAATCAGCAGCGGGACCTTATCCCCGTCTACAATCAGCAGCTCTCGGAGAAGGGACTCGAAATCCAGCAAAGGAGAAACGC
>JBNGED010000202.1:0-5047 GCA_049975605.1 Sediminispirochaetaceae bacterium
CCGCCGGACTCTACATCAATAAGCGTCATCTACCGGTGAATCCGTCACTGGCCGGCTGGTGGGGTTATGACAAACAACATCAGTTCGACATGGATCTCGAGTTCCGGCCCAGCGGGACTGCGGGTGCATTTCAGACCGGCACCCCGCATCTCTTCAGTACCGCACCCCTTGAAGGGTCGCTCCGTCTCTATCAGGAAGCCGGCATCGGGAGACTCCGGAAGAAATCGATCCGCCTCACCAATTACCTCATGTATCTTATGGACACTCTGCTGCCGGAAGATAAGAGCGGCTTCCATATCGGTTCTCCAAGGGAGGAGCACCGCCGCGGCGGACACGTGGCCGTAGAACATGAAGAAGCCGTCCGTATAAACGAAGCACTCAAGCACCGGGGCGTGCTGCCGGATTTCCGTTATCCGAATATCATCAGACTGGCGCCGGTACCTCTCTATACACGCTTCACTGAAGTGTGGGACACTGTAGATCATCTAAAAAAGATTATCGAGAGCGGTGAATACCGTAACTATTCCAAAAAGCGAGGGGATGTCGCGTGAAAACGAAGGAACATACCTGTATAAAGGCAACCGTCGGCGCCTTGATTGAGAGTAATGGCAGACTTCTTTTAGAGAAGAGGAACCATGATCCGTTTAATGGACTCTGGTGTATTCCCGGCGGACATATAGATTATGGAGAATCGGTGGAAAAGGCCCTCATCCGTGAAGTGCGGGAAGAGACGGGATTGCAGGTTATAAATTACAGTTTTTTCAACTATTACACCGAGTATTACGATGAACTGAACTGGCATGCTGTCGCGCTCATTTTCGTGGTCTACACTACAGGTTCCCTGAAGATGCAGCCCGAGGAGGTGCAGGAGCTCCGCTGGTTTACCAAAGAGGAACTCCACTCCCTCCCCTTCGCCTTTGAACATCGACAGATTGTTGAAGACTTCTACGGAGACTAGCGACAGGGGAGATTGTAGCAGTGATGTTTTTCTTTTGGGGCCCATTCTTTTTTATATTTCCAGCGATAGCAGTGTACTATCTGGTCCGTCACCTTCTGGGCCCTGACCGCCGCGGGGACCGGTCGAAATGGATCTCGGACTTCGATGATCCGGCATATCCCGGCTGGCCCGACGACCAGCATCAGAAGGGATCGGCCAGTGTGCAGATTTACAAACTGGCATACAAGCTGAAAGGCCGCCTGACGGTTTCTGACATTGTCATCGAAACAGAACTGGACGCCGATGAGGCGGAAGAACTGATTCAATCGATGGTTGATAACCTGCGGGTACGGATGGAGGTCATGGACGACGGACTGGTTATCTATGAGTTCCCGGAAATAATCGCCAGATACAAATCTCAGGAAGGCTTCGATTCCGACCGCTCCAGCTGACTGCGCCGGACCTTCCACTTCACAGCCGATCGGTTTATAATGTCCCGTTTGCCTTCAGCGCTTAATCCCTCTGCACCTGTGCCGACCGCCTGGCTTTCTTGTCGTCGTACATCTTCTGGTCCGCCATGTTGATCAGTTCGGTCACGGTCTTCTCCATGGTGTGGTTGTGTTCCAGGAGACCGTAGCTCACGCTGATCGTATAGGGCTTCTCGGTCAGCTTATTGACCATATCGATCTTCTTCTCGATTCGGTCCCAGATACGGCCGGCATTATCAAGAGTACAGTTTTTGAACATCATGAGGAATTCATCGCCGCCGAGACGGCACAGGATGTCGCCGCGGCGCAGCTTGCCCTGGATGATATCAACAACGATCTTGATCAATGCATCGCCTTCGTCGTGACCCCAGGTGTCGTTCACCGTCTTCAGTCCGTTGATATCTACAAAACAGATCGTAAAGGATGACCGTTCGCGCTTCGTATGGTGCATCTCCTGTTCGAGGAGGGTAATCCCGACCCGCCGGTTGTATACTCCGGTGAGTTCGTCGAAGGTGGCGTACTCCTTGAGCCGGTCTTCGGCATCCTTGCGGGCGGTAATATCGATTACGGACAGGAGGAAGGTGGGATTCGCCCTCTCCAGGAGGCTGACCCGCACCTCGACCCAGTGTATGTCTCCGGATTTGCCGACTATTCTGTAGGTGTACTGACTGTTCAGGATCTGGCGTTCTATGATCGTGCGGACCTCCCTGACCAGCTCGTGACGATCCTCCGAGTGAACAATCCCGAGCAGCTTAATCTTCCCGAGCTCCTCCTGGGAATACCCGGTCAGGCGGGTCGCCTCCGGATTGGCGTATATGAAATGGAAATCCTTGACGATAAATATACCGACCGGTGAATTCTCCGTGTATGCCTTGAACCGCTCTTCACTCTCTTCCAGCTGCTTTTGCCGATCCTGTATCTCCTGGATGTCCTGGTGAATACCGTGCATTCCCAGTGGTCTGCCTTTACCGTCCCGTATGGTGACCTGCCCCTGGGCGTATATCCACCGCCAGCCCCCGTCGCTGGTCTGCATCCTGAAATGGTGGGTGTAGGCCGGCTCTCTTCCTTCCAGATACGACTGTACTCTGTTGGCCAGCTGCTGCCGGTCCTGGGGCATTATCATGGCGAAAAAGTCGGCAAAACTGATGACCCTGCCCTGTTGCGTGTACCCGAGGATCGAGAACCACCTCTCGTCGACGTAAATCTTTTCCGAGTCTATGTCCCAGTTCCAGTAGCCGAGGTTGCCGCTGTTCAGGGCGAGTTCGGCCATGTTCTCGCTCTTCTGCATCTCATCACGTACCAGAAAAAGCTCTATCGTCGACAGATAGTGCAGTACGGAGATGACCCATGAGATCAGAATAATCCCGACGCAGAGAAAAAGCTCTTCAAAGGTCATCTCGAAAGCCGGCGCGTACATGGTATGCAGCGGAGTGGACAACATCGCGAGGGAGATGAGAGCCAGCAGAAAGAAGTAGACGGGATGTAAAATGAAAATAGCGGCGGCACTGATAATCAGAGTAACAAAGGAGGCGATCCCCTGTATGAGATCGAGGGAAGAGTACTGCAGAAGGAGAGTACCCCAGATGATAAAAATGGCAACCGGGAGATGGACCAATCCTTTTGACCAGAATGAAGTTCTCCATGAAGCCGATCTCCGCAGGAGTACTATCAGACCGATGACGATCAGGGAGAATCCGACCATGAACTCGAACAGATGCATGATCGGCGGGTTGCCGGTGCTGCAGAGAAAGATCTGAAGCAGACTTATGAAGCCCGCTATCCCGGAGAAAAGAATCAGCCGGGAAATATTATACTGAATGTGAAAATCACGGATCTCAGCCGCGTACATCCGGTGAATACGGCGGAAATTTCTTATCAGGGTATACAGTCTGTTTACATCGGCCGTCTGTATCGCACCGGCAGTATGTTCCATTTTCTATTTTACCTTTTATTCACTAACAATAGGTGATCTGTGGGGATCTGTAAAGTCTTCCATGGGCTATCCTTGTATTTGAATATAAATCCGCATAGAATACAGTATGCACCTGCTCTATTTCCCCGGACTTCCCGACCTCCTCCAGTTCGGGATTCAGATTCCCGTGCTCGACACCCGGGCCACGACCACCCTCGAGCGGCTGTCCGCCCATCCGATCATCGGACCCCGTCTCGCCGATCTCCTGGAGCAGACTCCATTGGAAAAAATAAGCCGGGAAGATATCGCCCGGGTACACAGCCGCGACTATGTCGACCGTATCTATTCAGACAAGCTGGAAGAAGTACTGCTCGAAGCATTCGAACTGATCGATGAACAGGGAGCCTACAACCGGTACGATCCTGCCGCGGCGGTGAGACCCCTCACCGATCTCTTCGGCGTACAGCTCATCCGGACCGCCGGGAGCCTTCAGTCGATGAGGAAGGCCATCGAGACGGACGCCTGTTTTTTTTTCGGCGGCGGATTTCATCACGCCCACGCCGGCTTCGGACACGGCTTCTGCTTCATCAACGACATCGTCATCGGAATCCGCCGGCTGCAGCACGAAGGCATCATCAGGAAGGCCTGGGTCATCGACACGGACGCCCATAAGGGCGACGGTACTGCCTCCCTGACCGCGGATGACGACTCGATTGCCTCCCTGAGTATTCACATGGCGGGAGGATGGCCCCTGGACCGGCCCGAGTTCGACGGTGAAGGGAGACGCCATCCTTCCTTTACTCCGAGCACGGTGGACATTCCCATTCCCGAAGGCGGAGAAGCCGAATATGCAGCCGAACTGTCGGCGGGTCTACAGGAACTTCAGCGCATCGCCCCCGATCCGGACCTTGCCGTCGTCGTCTACGGGGCTGATCCCTATGAAAAAGACGGGCTGCCTTCCACCGGCAGTCTCTCGCTTTCACTGGAGCGGATGGGAGAGCGGGATCACCTGGTATACTCCTTTCTCCGTGAAAAAAATGTGCCGGCTGCGTATCTCATGGCGGGCGGCTACGGCCCGCACGCCTGGGAAGTCTACTACCAGTTCCTCGAAGAGACCCTCGCCGCTTCAATCAGCCCTTAGTATCTTCTCGAAGAGCGAGAAGAATTCCTCCGCCCCTTCAGCCCGCGCGGCGATGCCCTGCCAGACGGATTGCCTTCCCCCGCCCTTGCCGTCGATAGCTGCCATCAGTTCCTTTCGGTGCCGGTTGAAGTCGAATTCCACCCCTTCGGAGACGGCGAGTATCCACTGGAACGAATCCTGGAGACGGTTCATTCCGCAGAAGGCCCATCGCCGGTCTTCAGGCAAAGCTTCGGCTATTTTTTTGAGAAAATCCTTGCCTTCGTCCTGAAGTTCGGCGGTGATGAAGACCGTCTCTTCCTGCCCGGTCCGGACCACCCTGCCCTCTTCGAAGAGCTGCCGGGCGGTACAGGCCGCCAGACGGCTTTCAAGAAGATCGGCCTGCCTCCTCGCCGCCGTCAGCTCATCGATGGATGCCTCGACCCGCTGAAGCAGTTCCGGCGGCTGGGCCGAAAACCGCTCGACCAATGCAGTGACGATGTTGTTTTTCAGACGATAATCCTCCATGGCCCGGTCTCCGATCTTCCAATAGAGCCGCACCCTGCCGCGGATTTTCTCGGTCTGTATGTGCT
>JBNGED010000203.1:0-5046 GCA_049975605.1 Sediminispirochaetaceae bacterium
CCTTCAGCTTGAGGGCGCCTTCGAGGGCTACCGGGTAGAGGAGACCGCGTCCGAGGAAGAGAAAATTCTCGTGATGGGCGTATTTTACCGCCACCTTCTTTATGTCGCCGGAGCGCTGGAGGAGCTGCTCCACCAGGGCGGGGATCTTGTTCAGTTCGGAGATGATGGTGTAGCCCTCTTCGAAGGAGTAGTGGCGCATCCTGGCCATGATCAGGGTAAAAATGTAGAAGACGGTGATCTGGCTGGTGAAAGCCTTGGTGGAAGCCACGGCGATCTCGGGTCCCGAGTGGATGTACACCCCGCCGTCCGACTCCCGGGCGATGGTGGAACCTACGGCGTTGCAGACGCCGAGGACCGTGGCGCCCTTGCGCTGCAGCTCCCGCATGGCGTAGAGGGTGTCGGCGGTCTCGCCTGACTGTGAGACGACGAAGTAGAGGGTGGTCGGCTCGACGATGGGGTTCTTGTAGCGCACCTCCGAGGCCAGCTCGGCGTGGGCCGGTATCCGGGCGATCCGCTCCATGAGGTAGGCGCCGACCATACCGGCGTAATAGCTCGTTCCGGCGGCGACGATCTCGACCCGCTTGATGTTGAGGAGCTGCTTGGCGTCCAGGTTGAGGCCGCCGAGGTGGCCGGTGGCCCCCTCGAGGTCGAGACGGCCCTGCATGGCCCGCTTGATCGATTCGCTCTGCTCGAAGATCTCTTTTTCCATGAAGGTGGTATAGCCGCCCTTCTCGAGCTGCTCGAGCTCCCAGGTGATGTGTTCGACCTCTTTTTCGATCTCCTGATCGTGGATGTCGAACATCTTGTAGGAGTCTTTGGTCAGGCTGACCAGCTCACCGTCCTCGAGATAGACCGCCTCCTTGGTGTGGGCCATCATGGCCATCACGTCGGATGCCAGGAACATCTCGCCGTCCCCGACGCCGAGCACCAGGGGCGAACCGTTGCGGGCGCCGACGATCTTGCCGGGTTCGTCCTTGTGGACAACCGCGATGCCGTAGGTTCCCTCGAGGAGGTAGACCGCTTCACGGACGGCCCGCTCCAGGTCCCCGTCGTACATGGTGCCGATCAGCTGGGCGATGACTTCCGTGTCGGTTTCGCTGTGGAAGGTGTGCCCGTCTGAGATCAGTTTGTTCTTCAGGGCCATGTAGTTCTCGATGATGCCGTTGTGAACCACCGCCACGCTGCCGGTCTCGTCGGTGTGGGGGTGGGAGTTGACGTTGTTCACCGCCCCGTGGGTGGCCCAGCGGGTGTGCCCGATACCGTAGATCCCGTCCAGGTCCTCCGGAACGATCTCCCGCAGGTCCTTGATCTTGCCCTCGCGTTTGAGGATGGTGAATTTTTCCCCGTCCCCGACGCAGATCCCGGCTGAATCGTAGCCGCGGTACTCCAGGCGCTTGAGTCCTTCGAGGAGCACCTCCGAGGCTGCTTTCGGTCCGCAGTATCCAATTATTCCGCACATATCTTCGTCCTTGTTCGCTTGGTTTTTGTTGTTGCGCAGCGGGCTGCTGCCCCAACCGGCGGGGCCGGGAAAAACACGCCGCAGCGCGAATCGTCAGTTCGCGTGTTCGGCGATGTCCGCCAGCCGTCCCGCGTCCATAAGCTCGAGCTTGTCGTTCTGCAGCTTGAGGATGTGTTTTTCCCGCAGCTCGGCGATGTACTTCTGGATCTTCTCCTGGGGGAATTCGAGGTTGAGGGACAGTTCCCGCAGGAGCTTGGCGTACTCCACCCCTTCGGTCCGGGCGGTCCCCTCCGAAAAAGTGTAGTGCAGGTTCAGTGCGATCAATCCGCTTTCGTTGCGCCGAACCAGGTGCTGTATCTGCATGTTGGCCTGCTGGAGGCGGCGGCAGAGCTTGTCGATCACGTTGAGGGCGATCCGGGCGTTTTTCTCCACCATGTTGAGAAAACCCTCCCGGTCGAAGCGCAGCAGCTTCACCGTGCTGGCGGCTTTGGCCGAGGCGGTCCGTTTGGTCCGGGTGACGATGGCCATCTCGCCGAAGAAGTCACCCTTGCCGAGTACCGCCAGGGTGTGTTCGCGGCCGTCGATGTTCTTGGTGATCCGGACGCTGCCCTCCTGGATGATGAACATATGTTCGCCCTCTTCGCCCTCGCTGAAGAAGACCTTGCCCTCGTCGACGGTCATGCCGTATTTTTCAAAAAGTTTCTGCTCCATTCATCCGCCCTTTTCTCATGATTATCTGAAGTAAACGACTGTCCTACCCCCTTGTTGTTTACAGGAGGAAAAAATGAATACAGTCCGTTTCCATTGTAACACAAAATCGCGGGTACTACTGTACCTGCCCCTTATTTTATCGGCCATTCTGCTGTGCTGCTGCAGTCCCGTGGCCGACCAGAGGCCCTTGATCAAGGACGATCTGCGGCCGCCGGTCTTCATCAAGGCCGAAGTCGACGACGCCCGGCATGTGACCCTCTCATTTTCCGAGCCGGTCAGTCTGGATCCCGAACTTTTCAGCGCGGTGCCGGAACTTCCGCTGGATGGTTCTTCGTCCGAAGGAGGCCGGCTGACCCTGAGTTTCGCTTCTGACATGATGCCCGGGACCGAATATTCCCTGGAGATGACCGTGGCCGACGCCGCGGACAACACCAACACCCTGCTGGCGAAGGTCTTCGGCTTCAATCCGGATGTTCCGGAGCTGCTGCTGAACGAGATCACCACACAGGGATCGGGGGGCAATCCCGACCGGGTGGAGCTCCTGGCCCTCTCGGACGGCAACACCGCCGGGGTGGCGGTCTTCGAAGGGACCCTCGACTTCTGGGACCAGGTCAAGATCCTTCCCGCCGTCGAGGTGACTGACGGGGATTACCTCGTCATCCATTTCAAACCCGCGGGCAGCCCCGACGAGATCGACGAGACCGCATCAGTCGTCGAGTGCACCGCGGCGGGGGCTTCGGACACCGGCTGGGACTTCTGGGTCGAAGGAGGGTCCGGCCTCTCGGGCAACAACGGCGCCGTGAGCGTCTACTGCCACAATGCCGGTAGTCTTCTGGACGGCTTCCTGTACAGCAACCGCACCAGCGCTTCCGACGAGAACTACCGCGGCTTCGGCAGCGCCTCGACCATGGAGAAGGCCGACCAGCTGTGGCTGCAGGAGGGCTGGACCGCCGCCGGCCGGCTGATCGCCCCGGAGGACGCGGTCAACCCGGACGACTCCACCGCCACCCGTTCCATGTGCCGCATGCCGGGAGGAGAAGACACCGACTCGGCGGCCGACTGGTTCATCGTCGACACCAGTCAGAGCAGCTTCGGGTATGAGAACTCTACGGAATTGTATGAGCCGTGAGAAGTGAGGGCTGCGGCGCCCGGTGAAATCGGGGGCGGGCGGCTCATTTGGGCCCGGTTGAACCGATGGTCGGCTGCTCGAATACCGGCCCTCTCCCGGGCGGCTCATTTGGGCCGCCCGCCCCGCCTTCTACATGTGGTCCTTGAAAAATTTCTCGATGGTCTGCCGGGGGCCGGCGCCGATCTGTTGATTCACCACGGTGCCGTCCTTGAAGAGCAGCAGGGTCGGAATACTTATGATGTTGTACTGGCTGGCCAGTTCGCCCTGGTTGTCAACATTTACCTTCACTACCTTCACCTTACCGTCGTAGTCCTTCGCGATCTCGTCGAGGATCGGGTGAATCATCTTGCAGGGCACGCACCATGCAGCCCAAAAGTCGACTATGACGGGCACATCCGCCTTCAGCACTTCCTGTTCAAAGTTCTCAGCTGTCACCGTAATTCCGGCCATTCTCAAACTCCTTACGCTTTTTTTCACAATTAGATAGTTATTTTTGTTTCAGATCTTTGAGACGAAAATCCGCGATGACGCCCTCGATATACTCATGGGCGGTCTTCGCCGCGATACGTTCGCTATCTGCAAGATACGACTCATGGAGTAATTTTTCAAGCTCTCCCTTGGCATCGTGGAGAAAAAATGACGCTTTTAGTATGGTTTGTTTGATCTCCCACTCGATCTCCCGGTAGTTGCGGGGAAAACGGCCCAACAGCATCTGCAGGGTGTGCAGGACCTGCGGGACGCCGCCCATCCGGGCCTCCGCCAGCTCCATCAGCTTGTTCTCCAGGGTGATCCGCGGCCCGTCGTAGCGGGAGGGATAGATCTTGCGGTACACCCGGTCCACCGGCGGCCATATCTCACGCTCGAGCTTCTGCAGGGCCCCGTAGAGGTGGTCCACTTCCCATACTTCGCCGCTCTCGAGCCCCGCCACCGGGTATTTCTCCGCCCGCTGCTTCAGCTTCTCGATGTAGCGGTCGGCGAAGTCCCCCTGCGGCTCTTTTTCGCCGTTGGCGTTGCCGTTGCCCGGACCCCTTGGGCCGCCGGCTCCGTTTCCGTTGGCTCCATTCCCGCGGCCGTTCCTGCTCCAGGCCAGCTCCTCGGCCTTCCGCAGCCGCTTCTCCTCCCGGGCGCACATCTCCTGGGCGACCTTCAGCTCCACCTCCAGGAAGCGGTCCAGTTCGATCCTGGTGGCCAGGGCTTCCCGGTACCGCCGTTCAAAGGCTTCACGGGCGCTGCTGTTCTTGATGAAGCGGACCATATAATCATCGTACGCAGAGCGGATCTGTTGAATTTTGTCGTCGATCTCTTTTTTCGATAATCTTTTACGCTTCATCAGCCTCTGTACTCGTATGATGACTCGAGCCCCAAGCCAGGGACTGCACGAAAAGTGTATTGCATCTTGCACGAGTTGTCTACGGCTGATTTTTCAATTTTGTATGCAAAAAGGATGAGCTGACCGGCGGCCGCAGCCCGGTACGTACCGGGAACTCCGCGGCCGCCTTTTTTTATCTCTCCAGATCAGCGCCTCGCTTACACTGCCTCGAGGAGATCGTCGTCTTTATTTTTATTCTTACCTTTACCCCGCGCGGCCGTAACCTCGTCGGCGTCGGATCCAATCGCCTCGGGATCGGGCGACTCGGCGGCAACTTCAGCCTGACTCTGATCGGCGCTCTCGGCGTCGGCCGCTTCGGTGCCGGTGTCCTGGGTCTTCTTGAACATGGGCTTGAAATCCACATGCTCGGCCACGATC
>JBNGED010000204.1:0-5024 GCA_049975605.1 Sediminispirochaetaceae bacterium
TGCCCACACTCATCTATCTGGCCCACTTCTGGAGCCGCAGGGGCGGACACATATCTTTCTCCTTCACTATCTGGCAGAAGGAAATACTCTCCAAGCCGCCATGGTTCCTGCGCTTTCTCATGCAGTTGAGTTCACTCTTCTACTGGCTCGGCTTTATCGCCCTCATAGTCGCACTGGCCGGGCCGTCCATTTCTGAACGTGAGCGCGTGTATCTCAACCGGGGCCTTGATATTCTGTTTGTCCTGGATCAGTCCCCGAGCATGGCGGCCCAGGATTTCTCACCGGTCAACCGTTTTGAAACCGCCAAGGCAGTTATCCGGGATTTCGTTGGGCGGCGGAGCAACGACTCTATCGGGCTGGTTTCGTTCGGTACGGAAGCTGCTCTCAGGGTCCCGCCCACGAGGGACCACGCCACGATGGTGGACCGCGTAGAAGGACTCGAGGTCATGGAACTCGGCGAGGGTACTGCCATCGGGATGGGCATCGCCGTGACCTGCGTTCACCTGAATCACAGCAGCGCCAGACAGAAGGTGGCGGTACTGATAACCGACGGCAAGAACAATGCCGGTGAGATCTCTCCCATATCCGCGGCCAAGATAGCATCCGAAATGGGGGTCAGGATTTACACCATCGGAGTCGGCACCCGCGGCGAGGTGCCGATCGAGCTCCAGGACCCGCAGACCGGGAACATCATCCGGGGAAAAATTCAAAGCGAATATGATGAGGAACTGCTGAAGACCATCGCCGATTTGACCGGGGGCCGGTTTTTCTCCGCCGCCAGTCCCGGATCTCTGCAGTCGGTCTTCAATGATATCGATTCTCTGGAGACGGTACAGCAGAGAATAAGGGTCGATATCAGGACCGAACCGATTCACCGGCATTTCATTATCGCCGGCTTTTCCCTTCTGGTTTTCTCCTTCTTTCTGCGGAAGATGCTGTTCCGGGAGGTGCTGTAGATGCTGCTCTATCCCGAGTTCACCGTTCTGTTTTTCCTGCTTCTGCCGATTGCATTCCTCCTGTACAGGAATTACCGGCTGGGACGGAAGGAGTTTCAGAAGGTAAAGGGGACCGGCCCGATCCGCAGCCTCTACGATGCCTTCACAATCAAGTGGGTCTTTGTCTCGCTTTTCTACTTTCTGGCCCTGGTTTTTATCATCCTCAGTCTTGTCGGAATCAGGAGCGAGAAGAAGAACATCGAAAAGATACCGGAGAAGGCGGATGTCGTATTCGCACTCGACATATCACGCAGTATGCTGGCCAATGATGTCGCTCCCAGCCGTCTCTCCCGTTCACTGAACCTGATCAACAACATTACCGGAAGGCTGGAGAACGCCCGCTTCGGCATTGTCGTGTTCAAGGGCGAAGGCTACATACTGGTGCCGGTGACGGAGGACAGGGAGGCGATCAACCAGGCAGTGGATGTCATTTCACCATCGCTGTTTACCTCATCGAGCACCAACCTGGCCGCCGGCCTCGAGACAGCCCTCGAGGCATTTCCTCGGGGTGAAGACCGCCGCAGACTGATTGTATTCATCTCCGATGGTGAGGCCCATACGGGGAATGTCACGGAAATTGCGGAAAGAGCGAAGGAAGATGATATTGGTCTCGATGTGCTGGGGGTCGGTACGAGGGACGGCGGACAAATTCCCGTCGGAGATGATCAGTACCTGCGGGACCAGGACGGCGCGATCGTCGTGAGCAAGCTGAATACCGCTATCCTGCGTAAAGTAGCTGAGATCAACGGGGGCAGCTACTGCGAAGTGAATTCTCTCAACTCTCTCAATGAACTGTTCAGCTGTCTTTCCATCAATAAAGACCAGGACATGGTGAAGTTCGAGGAGCAGGGAAGATACGCCCTCTTCCTGCTGCTCGCGGTATGTCTGCTTATACTCTCGATTCTGGTAAAGGTGATACCATGGCACGGAACCTACTGATATTCTGCATCGCCGCCCTCATAATGTCCGTTGGAGGGTGCACGAAAGCGGGAGTCTACCTGCAGATAATCGACGGGAATTACGAGTACTCCCGCGGTGATTACAAGGAGGCCAACTTTACATATATCCAGGCCCTTAAAAGGTCCCTCCACGCCGCGAGAATCACCTACAATCTGGGGAATGTCTATCACTCCCTCGGTGAGTCGGAAGCCGCACTGGAAGAGTGGGACCTCGCCTCTCTGGAGGAGGAAGATCCTGAACTCAGAGCGCGGATAGCCTTCAACCGGGGGGTGATCCACTATGAGCTCGGCAACTATCAGCAGGCGTACAGCGAGTTCCGCCGCGTGCTCAAACTTGATCCCGATGATATCGAGGCCAAAGCGAACCTCGAATACTGTCTGAGGAAGCTCAATCTGAGCAAGGAAACGCAGGAAACGAAGCAGGAGTCCGAAGAGGACGGCAGCGACAGACAGCTCAGTGAAGACGGGAAGCGAATCCTGGAATATGTACGGCGCTCGGCGACATCCACCCTTCCGCCGGATTACAAGGTCGAAGAACAGGAACAGGGAAAGGACTGGTAGAGATGGGCACTCAGATATCTCCGCGAAAGTACAGGTTCCCCGGATTTTTCCCCGCTTTTCTCCTCTTGCTGCTGGCGGCGGTGGCGACGCCTCTTTCCGCCCAGCAGGGGAGGCAGATCTCGCTGGACATCAGTCCTAATCCCGTTGGACGCGGAGACCGTTTCGGTGTCACGATTGTGGCGGAAATCGAAGACCCTTCCATGATCGATGTGACCCAGCCCGATCTTTCTGAAGATATCGTTCTGCTCCGGGGACCCTATGTCCGGCCGGTGTGGAGTGAGGAAGGTGACGGCGAAGAGCGAAGACAGACGGAAATCACCTATCTTTATCGCTGTGATGCTACCGGCCGTTTCGAGATCGGTCCGTACCGGATCATTACTCCCAGGAGGATCTTTTCCACCGAACCGTCATCCCGGCGCATGCAGGTGTAGGTGGCGATGGTCCAGAGATCCTGGCCAAGCCTGGTTTCATGTTTCATGTATCCCTCGAAATGCCTGCCGCCTGCGGACAGGCGCTCCCAGAGTGTATTGAACCAGGCCCGGTCCTTCTCGTTGATAAACATGGAAATATGTTTCCCTTCCACTTCCCGGTTCCCCGAATAACCCATTTTCTTCAAAAACCGGGTGTTCGCATAGATCAATCTGCCTCCGGTATCATAATCGGCCCGCATCAGGGTATGGTTTACGGTGTTGGTGAAACTGATGAATTTCTCTGTCTGCCGTGCGGCCTCTCGCTGGGTTTGCTCCAGGGTTTCCATGTGCTGCCGGACCTTTTCCTCCTGCCGGGCAAGCTGATCCGCCTGCTCGCGGGTCTCCCTGAGCAACTGTTCCGTGCGCAGATTGCTTTCCATGGTGCTGATGGTGGTGGCAATATTCTCAGCCACCCTGTGGACGAACTGGAGCTTGAAGTCCTCCATCCGGTTGAATGCTGCAATTTCCATGATCCCGAAAACCTGCCCGTTCCATACCAGCGGTTCGATGACCAGGAAATCCGGATTGGCCTTACCCAGCCCGGAGGTGATCGTCAGGTACCCGTCAGGGATCTTATCGGTTACGTATCCCTTCTTTTCCAGTGCCGCGGCACCGATCAGGCCGTCTCCCCAAGGAATGCGTTTGTCCGGGAATTTTTTTCTGCCATAGGCGTAACATGCGATCATCCGGAGAAACTTTTCCCCGCCTTCCTCCTCGGTCATGAAAATAGCTCCCTGGTTGGCATCCAGGTATTTCACCAGCGAGGATATCACTTCATATGCCATGGGTTCGGGCGACCTGGCATGGGTGCGCAGGATATCCCCGAAGGTGGCCAGTCCCTCCGAAACCCAGTTGCGATGTCGCTCTTCAAGCCGCCGCTGCTGTTGCATTTCCCTGTTCCGCTCCAGGGTGTCTTTCAGTTTGTTCAGTATCTCGGCGAGGGAGCGGTCCTCGTCGATGAAATCGAGGGAAGTATTGAGGTCGCCTGCGATAAGCGACCGGGTAAATTGCTTGATCGCCTCCTTCTTGTCGGATTCCTGCTGGATCCGGACGGCCAGGTCGTTCATCTGCCGGTAACGCCTGGTGCCTGCCATGGATCCAATGATCAGCCCGGGCAGCGGCAACAGGTCCACCAGGTAAAGGAACCAGCATTTCTGATGCAGCATGCCCAGTTCCCGGAAGGTAAAATCAGCGTCAACGGCACGGATCAGCATGAGCTGGATCATCACCACCAGCAAAACACCCAGTGCAAATCCGATTGCACCGTGTCGAATGACCATCTCTTTTTTATTCAGATATTCCATCTGATCCATGCTGCAAACATTAAATTTAGTGATAATTTTCTTCTGCCCCGTTCCGGCCGTTTCAGATTATCAACAATCCCGTGTGCTGCAATCCCGCACCCCGCTTCACAGCACATTCCGCCTTCTTAATAAATAAAATACTACCCAATGAAACAATCCATTATATTTGCCCCGGATAGTGGACAGTACATGGAAAATCTTCGGATACTGGTAGTTGATGATATTTTTACCAATCGCTTTCTGCTTGCGGAGCTGATCCGGATGACCGGGAACGAGGCGGTACTGGCGGAAAACGGGGAAAAGGCCATTGAGATCCTGAAAAATGAACGGATCCACCTGGTATTCATGGATATCGAAATGCCGGTTATGAACGGTATTGAAACCACACAGTACATCCGGAATGAGATGGGGTCACCGCTGAATGTCATTCCCATCATTGCCCTGACCGCACACAATCCGGAGATCTTTTTCGAGGATTTTTCCGATGTGGGATTTGATGAACTGATCACGAAGCCCTACTCCATCGAAAAGATCAAAAAAAAGATCATGGCGCTGGTTCACTGACGGGAGAGCCGTCGGGCGGGGTTCCCCGGTCATATACCATGTCTGCAATTTTTTCCAGGAAACGGACATCAGTCCGGCTGAATGCGTCGGGGCGAGCGGAATCCACATCCAGCACTGCACGGATTTCGGATCGGGAATCAAATACGGGCAGGACGAGTTCCGATTTTGACC
>JBNGED010000205.1:0-4989 GCA_049975605.1 Sediminispirochaetaceae bacterium
TGTAATGTCGAGGGACAAGAAGGCGATGGTCTCTTCATTTTTCGTGTAGATGCGAAACGAGTCGCCATTGAAGCTTAGATTTTTCAGTATTACATGCAGCATTACGATCCCCAGCCCCGCGCCTTCCGCGTAATCCTCGGACACCGCATAGACATCGGCGAGATTGGAAGCATAGCGGGCGATTTCAATCTTACGTTCGATACGCTTCTTCTCCTGCAAGGTTAGCGGAACATTGTTGCGAACTACGATTTTGAAGACGGGGCCGTCGATCTGAAAGTGGAATTTGATGTAGTAACCGCGCTCCTTGTGCGAATCTGAGTATCTCTCCGGATGCTGCAGGGCTTCCTGTTTGAACTGTTCCATACCCCGCTCGTAATCCCGGGGGTCGTTGATATCCAGGTCCTTCATCTCAAAGTAGAGCCGCTTCAGATTAGCCTTGTGAGCATTGCCGGCCACTTCATGAATACAGTAACTGATATTATTCATTAGTATGTGCATTCCTACCTGCTTCAGGTATTTGCGAAGCACATTATCTATGTAGTCCCGCTCCACTCCGAGGTAGGAGTAGGATGTAACGGTGAGGACCTTATTGCTTTCAATAGCATAATCAATAGTATCACTGTCGATGTTCATAAGGCGGAACCATTGTAACCCTGTTTATCCAATACGTCCAGTAGCATTTATTTAGGCGTTATGTTATTATTCTGTCAGCTTAGAATAAGACAACTATTAATAAACCGGAACTGATTTATGCGAATACGTACCAAGCTGGCATTTCTTGAACTTGTTTTGATTGTCGGTTTCCTCATCACCCTGGGCGTCATCCTCTTTTTTACTAACTCCATCATCAAATTGAAGGACTTCGAACTCCACTCGAACACGGTTATGTCCAGCCTGAAGCAGATGAACTCGGAGACTCAGGCCCTTCTCACCACCCAGGAACCGCTTATCGAACTGAGTGTTGAATGGACTCAGATGATTACCGACTTCGAACAGGAGCTCAATACACTTTCCGATTTCTCCGCAGGCCGGGTACTAACAAAGGACCAGCAGTCCCAGCTGTATCAGACTACCGGCTGGTGGGACCAGATCTACCAGTGGTACTATGTGCCGGCAATTGATCATCTGCAGAAGATGCGCAAGGGTCCGTCGGGAGAAGCCATAGGTTCAAACGGTATTCTCCAGACCTTGCTGAAGCTTCAGACCAGACAGCAGGACCCTCCGGAGTATTTCGGGGAACTGGTCACCATGCAGAACTATCAGGCCCTTATGCTGGAAGAGACCGTCACCTTCAGCGACCGGTTAACCAATCTGACTATGACGATTCAGGAACAGATTAATAAAAATATCCAGTACAGCACCCGTCTGGTAATCAGCCTGTTGCTTGCAACTCTTCTGATCACGGTCTTTATCTCCGCCCGCTTTGCAAGCCTGCTGAATACACGTATCCATCAGGTGGAGGAAGCGATTCGCAATATTGCGCGGGGAGATTTTTCTACCGAATTAAAAATCAACTCCAGGGATGAGTTCGAGATTCTCTCCCACAACTACAACCAGTTCAAGAACCAGCTTCAGGATAAGCTCAACTCGGTCCTGGATTTCATGGTTTCAATTAACGATTCCCTCGCTGAAGGTCCGGAGATGAAGCGAATCATCAAGCTGATCGCCGCAGCGGCAGTGCACAATACGGGGGCGGACGGCGCAGCTGTATATCTGGTGGATGAGCAGGGCACTACCCTCATTCCGCACGCTTTTGACGGGCCGTTTTCACCTCCCTTCCCCGTACCGAAGCCTCAGTCCGCTAACCCGAAACAAGCCCTGGCATATGCGGCGGAAACACCCATTCCTCTCGGCAGCCATGTTATTGGCAGATCAGTTCAGACCGCCAAACCGGTATTCATCCGGTCTTTGGAAAACCCGGGCAATGGAAATATCGACTTCCACCGGGAACCGGGAGAGCCCCTCTATATCAACTCGCTGATCATCACCCCACTGATGATCAGTAATCGGCTGCTCGGTGCGATAGTGATCACCAAGCAGAAAGATGGAGAGCAGTTTACCGATCTGGATTTTACGCATATGCAGACCTTTGCGGACTACGCCGCTCTGACGATCGACAATATTTTCAATTACGAGGAATTGCTCGAGAAAAGGGAGATGCACCGGGAGATAGAAATTGCCGCGGATATTCAGCGCGACCTGCTTCCCAGCACGCTCCCGGATATTCCAGGCGCCGAACTTGCCGCTTTTTCCAGAGCTGCCAAGGGTATCAGCGGGGACTACTACGATGTGTTCCACATCGATAAGAACAAACTCGGAATAGTGATATGCGACGTAGTCGGGAAAGGAGTGCCGGCCTCCCTTCTGATGGTCATGATCCGGACGATCATACGAATGGTCTCGGCACCGCAGCGAAATCCTGACGAGATGCTGACTCTCCTCAACCGGGGGATAATCGGCCGTATCGGCACCGACCGCTTCGCCACCATGAGCATATTCAGCTATGACTCGGCCAGCAGGGAGGTCGTCTATTCCAACGCCGCTCATCCGCCGCTGCTTTTGTACAAGAGCAGCGAGGACCAGTTCCTCGAAGTCGACACTCCGGGTCTCCCAATTGGAATCGAGCAGAAGGAGCAGTATCACCTCAAACGCTTCAGGGCCGACAAGGGCGATATCCTGATAATGTTCACCGACGGGATTACCGAGACCCGTTCCCCTGACGGACGAGAGTACAGCAATGAGCTTCTCAAGAAAAATATCCGGAAGGCCAAATCTAAATCGGCCCATGCGATCAGTAAAATGGTGGAAGCGGAGATAGACCGCTTCAAGGAGAACGCCGACCAGCACGACGACCAGACCCTGGTTCTCCTGAAGATTGATGATTGAAGTTGGTGTCCGAAAAACTGATAAAAGAAAATCCGCCTGAATGGAAGGGGCGGACTGTTTTTACAATTAAAATCTTATTGATAAAGTGATGAAGGTAAGATTGTGCTGATCGATAAAATTCACATAACTGTCGAAGAGGGTCCCCTGCCGCTTGCACTCCTCCTGAAGATAGGTCAGATAGTAGAGACCGAGCTGGTCCTCACTTTCCCCCGGTAACTGTTCGTAAAATTCCGAGAGGGCCTTCCCATCCGTCTTGAGGTTCTTCTTATCCTCCAGCTCCCGCCTGATATTTTCATGTTCGATCGAACGGTTGTAAAGCATGATCTGGAATGGACTGGAATCACTCATCGATCCTCTGCGGGCCTGAATTTTCCAGGAAAGAGTGGCCATCTTGTTGTGATCGGAGAGGCTCTGCAGGACCTTCAGACGATCATTCTTGTTTTTCATAAAATGATCGAGTTCGATCCTCCCCTTCAGATATGTCTGAACAGCCTCTTCCATGAGACTCTTCTCCGCCTGGGTGACCAGTTCAAGAACCAGAAGGGCAAGGTAGTCGGCTATATTTGCCTTTGAAAGAAACTGCCAGACAATCGATTCCATAGACCGTACGGTCTGACTGAAAACCGACGTTCCCCTCTGCTGCGCCAGCAAGGCCCAGATAATGGGATTGAGCTGCTGCATAAAATTGGCGGCTTTGTAGTTGAGCATCTGCATCTCTTCCGAAGAGTACCCTCTCAGATCTGCTTCGTGAAGACTGAAAATCTCCTGGATCACTTCCTTCTGGACTTCCTGCAGAACCTCCACGTTCTTTACCTGCTCTCCCTCCCTCAGAGCATGTCTGGTGATGTTTGATGGATTCAAAGCTCTGGACGGATTCTTGCGGTTCCAGTTCGCCACGATGGGAGTCTCTTTCAGCTCCTTTCCCAGTTTGATGGAGTATTCTCTGAAAAGAACACCGTAGGCGACGAGCTTGGCAAGATCGAGAATCTGATTGCGCTTGGACGTGAAGTCCGCCCGTGAAATCTCTATTCTGGAGATGTAGCCGGCGTGAATCAGGCGCTGAAGAGTCTTTGCCGAGTAGGCATTGAGAACCAGCCCGTCAGCTCCCACATTGGAAGTACGAGCTGCGTACTCCAGTGTTCTGTGCCTTTGATTGAAAAAGTACTCTCCCTCATCGGTGAGTATGAGAACGACTGGCAGTTCGATAACCGGATTCTTTCTCATAGTGCCTACGTCTGTGAATCTGTAACGCTGATTCCCCGCCTGCGCTTACCGGAGAAGTATTTACAGACAGCGAACGCATTGCATGAATCGTTCAGGACAACACCTCCATCCCAGTATTCCAGCGATGCAAAGAGAGCGTTACCGCCATCCTCCTCAGTGCTGTGATCCGTCTTAAAGGAAAAATATTTTTCCAGATCTTCAAAATTCTGGGTGGCAAAACACTCATTGCGCTTCTGATTGAACTCGTTCCATCGCTCGACCTCCTTGAAGCCCTCGCCTTCGTCTTCCACGATCAGGCGAGCATGTCTCTTACTGAAGGAAGCCCATATCCGTATCTTCTTCTCCGGGTCTTTCTTGTTACCGTGACGAATCGCATTTTTTATGAGTTCGCTTACCTGCTGTTCGAGGAGATTTATCTCTTTGATCTCCGCGGGCGCCCGCTGCACGATGAGCATTGAGAAAAAACGTACCTGCCGGTAATCGCTGGGGAATTCCTTGTAGAACATCCCCTTTTTATTAAACAGCTCGTGATTCCCATCGACAAGGATTCTATCGCTCTTTGACATGAAAGATCCCTTCTTCCTTATGAACTAAGCTGCTGCAAAGCTGTCTTTACATCATCGACGATAGGGAAATACCCTATCAGCTTCGTTAATTTGATGACTTTCGCTACGGAACCATGGACATTTGTAATACGAAGCTTGAATCCGTTTCTCTTGATGGAGGTAAAAATATGGATCAGCGCCCCTACCCCGCTGCTGTCTATATAATCCACCTTTTCGAGATTAATAACAATTCTGGTGACGCTCTTGTGAATAAGTCTGTTGACTACATCCTTCAGCTCATGGGCATTATACAGATCCATATCCCCTTTTACGT
>JBNGED010000206.1:0-4986 GCA_049975605.1 Sediminispirochaetaceae bacterium
GAACGGAGACTGCAGCAGATTGGAGCCGGGGGGAAGCTGATGAGGGCTGATGGGCGTCAGAAGCGGCATGCGCTGATCTTACCCGACCTTTCCCTGTTTTACCTGCGATGTAGTGACCTTCTTGCCGGAAACCGTCAGCGGAGTGTCACCGACCATCACCGTGTTGTCTTTTACCGTGATCGGTATGTCGAAGAACTGATCGATCCTGAGCCTCTTCGGCGGCTCCTCGGGAAGGTCCCTCCCCTCAAGGCTGAGCCGCGCGCCGGGCTCGACGCCGTCCACAAAGAGGACCTCGACAGTCTCGCGGTTCTCATCCCCCTCCTTCTCGGCGGCGAGAAGCATCCCCTGGCTTTTGACGCCCCGGAGCTTGGCCGGCTTCAGATTGTATACGAGGATGATGTTTTTTCCCCGCAGATCCTCTTCCTCGTAGTAAGGCACCAGCCCGGAAACTATGGTCCGGGGTTCCGGATCGCCTGCGTCGATGGTCTCTATATACAGTTTATCCGCCTCGGGATGCCGTTCGATTTCGGTAATCCGCGCTATCCGCAGATCCACCGAGGAGGTAAACCTGTCTTCGATACTCATTTGCTCTTCTGCCGCTTTTTTTTCTTCATCCATACTTTCCTTCTCCTTCGCTTTTTGAAGACGTTCGGCCTGGCTCCCGGAAAAACGTTCCCGCAGATCGCTGATCTGGCTGTCCTCGAGCCGTTCGAAGAGGATCTGCGGAGAATCCACGGTGCTCAGACCGCTGAACTCGCCGAGTCTCTCCCAGGTACTGCCCTTCTGTCCCAGGAAACCCAGGATACGGTCCGAAGTGTAGGGAATGTAGGGCTCAATCATGATTGCCAGATCCCGGACGAGGTAAACAAGCTGACCGATCAGCTTTTCCGCTGCTGCGGGATCCGAGGTGCGCGTTCTCCAGGGTTCGCCGGCCTGGAACTCACGGTTCCCGTAGGATGAGAGGGCGAAGATCCGTCTGAAACCGTCCCGCAGGTCCGCGTGTTCGAGGGCCTCCGTAATCTCAGCTTCCTGCCGCTTCACCTCTTCAACGAAGGCCGGATCGGGGCTGAGCTCCGGAATTTTACCGTCAAAAAAGCGTCCCACAAAGGTCAGGGTTCGGTTCACGAGGTTGGAAAGGTTGCCGATCAGCTCGCCGTTGACCTTCTCCTGAAAGTCGTCCCAGGTGAAGACGGCGTCGGATTTTTCCGGCCGGTTGTAAAAAATATAGAAGCGCCAGACATCCGCCGGGATGCCGGTGTCCTTGGCGTCATTGCCGAATACGCCGATACCCTTGCTCTTGGAAAATTTGCCGCTTTCGTAGTTGAGATACTCGGTGGAGGACATGTGGTGGAGCATGGTCCAGTTGTCGCCCGACGCCAGCAGCGTGCAGGGGAAAATGACCGTGTGGAAGGGAATATTGTCCTTGCCGATGAACTGGAACAGCTCGACCTCGTCGGGATTCTTCCACCAGGACTCCCATTCATCGGTCAGATCGGCGGTTATCGAGATGTAGCCGATGGGAGCGTCGAACCAGACGTAGAAAACCTTGTCTTCGTATCCCTTCTTCGGAACCGGTATACCCCACTTGAGGTCCCTGGTAATGGCCCGTTCCTTCAGTCCGTCACGGATCCAGCTCTTGGTCATCTGAACGGCGTTCCTGGCCCAGAAACCTTCCACCGATGCCTTGTCCATCCACTCCTGCAGCTTCGGAAGCAACGCCGGCAGATTGATATAGAGATGTCTGGTCTCACGGACAACCGGGGTGCTGTCGCAGACACCGCAGCGGGGATCGATGAGATCGGTCGGATCGAGCAGTTTGCCGCAGTGCTCACACTGATCGCCTCTGGCATCTTCATAGCCGCAGTGGGGGCAGGTGCCGCGTACATAGCGGTCCGCAAGGTACCGCTGGCAGCTCTCACAGTAGAGCTGTTCGATGGTGTTCTCGGATATGTACCCGTTCTCATCCACCTTATTAAAAAGGTACTGTACGATCTCGGTCTGTTTTGGCCGTGATGTGCGGCCGAAATGATCGAACTTGATACCGAACCAGCGGTAGATGTCATCATGCACCACGAAATACCGATCGCACAGCTCCTTGGGAGAGATGCCCTCCTCGAGGGCCTTGGTCTCGGTGGCGGTGCCGTATTCGTCTGTGCCGCAGATGTAGAGGGTCTCGTATCCGTTGCTGCGGCAGAAGCGGGCAAATACATCCGCGGAAAGGACCTGTATGAGATTGCCCAGGTGAGGAATGTTGTTCACGTAGGGCAGGGCTGAAGTGATGAGTCGTCTCTTTTTCATAACTTTAGACTATAGGTTTTCGCCCGTGCTTGTGTCAAGTAACGCTGAAATCGCTGAAATCGAAAGGCGGCTGTAGAGATCGAAGATCTACCCCATCCGGACCGGCCCGGCTTTGAATGTTGCCGTGAAGGTGCTTATACCGGCTCCTCCCGCGGCGAAGGGAGTCGGGAGCTCCATCCGTTCGGCTTCGAGTCGCAGCGGATCGGCTGGGGACACCGGCCGGACGCCGCTCTCCCCGGACTGTCTGCGCAGTCCCCTGTGGAGATGTATTTCCAGGCTTTCCCACTGTAGTTGAAATCCATGGTGTTCCATTTCGATGGTGAGGGTGTTCATGCTGTAGGTGAACTGTATCAGGGAGTACACTCCGCTCCGGTATTCCCAGCCCTCCTCGTCGTCCGCGTAGAGCATTCCCTCCGCCGCGCCGGTGCTGTCCGGATATATATCGAGGAATAGCACACTGCTCCTCGTCTCATCGGTGTGCAGCCGGGGATCCTCATGAGGGATAATAGATCCTCCCCTGACCCACAGGGGCAGACGACTTATCGGCGCCGGTACCAGGAGATCCGTCTCCCCCTCCCGCACCGTATCATCCCAGAAGTCGTACCACTTGCCTTCCGGCAGGTATACGTCACGGCAGACCTTATTGGGGTGAACGACAGGGGCGACCAGGAAAGCATCTCCGAAGAGATACTGGTCATCCATAGTCTCGAGCCGTAGATCATCCGGCCAGTCGAAAAAGAGCGGCCTGACCACCGGTTCCCCGTCGGTCGACGCCTGGTAGAAAGCCGTATAGAGATAGGGTAGCAACGCATAACGCAGCCGCAGGTAGTGCCGCGCGATTTCCAGGGTCTGCGGACCGAAGGTCCAGGGTTCGTGGGCCGCGGTCCCCTTCTCAGTGTGGTTCCGGAAATAGGGAGTGAAGGCCCCGAAGGCAAACCATCGTGCGTAGAGCTGGGCCGAGGCGTTCTCCCGGAAACCGCCGACATCAGCTCCGGTCAGGGCGATTCCTGAAATACCGAGGTTCAGTATCATGGGTATTTCAGCCGCCAGGTGCTCCCACCAGCTCGTATTATCGCCGGTCCATATTCCCGCGAAGCGCTGGACCCCCGCATATCCGGCCCTGGAGATAATAAAACCCCGCTGTTCCGGCCGATGTGTTTCGAAGGCCTGCCGCGCGGCGGCGTTCATGGCGCTTCCGTAGAGGTTGTGGAAGAGCCGGAAGTCTCCCGGGTCCCCTTCGTTTTGTATCCGGAGCTCGTCGGGAACGGTGAAACCGGGCCGGTACACCGGATTGCCGGTGAAATCGGCCGGCTCGTTCATGTCGTTCCAGATACCGGCGACTCCCGCTTCGAAGAGCGCTGCGTGCTGATCTGCCCACCACGAACGTACAGCTCGCCTGGAAAAGTCGGGAAAAGACGCCGTACCCGGCCAGACAGAACCCCTGTAGACAGTCCCGTCCGGCAGGAGGCAGAAATAGCCCTTTTTTTCACCTTCACTGTACACGGAATAGTCCCGATCGCACTTGACGCCGGGATCGACTATCGTCACGACTCTGAACCCCATGGCGTGGAGCTCCCGGCACATGGACTCGGGTTCGGGAAACCTCCCGGGATCCCAGGTAAAAACCCTGTAGCCATCCATGTAGTCGATGTCCAGATGGATGACATCGGCCGGCAGATCGTTGGCCCGGAACTGGGCCGCGGTATCGACAACTTCCTGCTGATTCATGTAGCTGTAGCGGCTCTGGTGGTAACCGAGACTCCACAACGGCGGCAGAGGAGGCAATCCAGTCAGAGCGGTATACCTCCGGACGATCTCCCGCGGACCGTCTCCCTGGACCAGGTAGATGTCGAGATTGTGGTCCTCCACATCGACAGTCAGCTTTCCCCGTTCGCAGTCACGGGTGTCCCAGTACTGACGGACCGGATTGTCGACGAAGACTCCGAACCACTGCATGTCTATTCTGCAAAGCGCGAATGGAATAGATACGTAGAGAGGGTCCGTTGTCGGCGTCTGTACAGGTTCGTCCGTGTTCCACATCTCCCATACCCTGCCGGAACGTTCCAGAAGCCCCATTTTTTCACCGAGACCGTAGATCCGTATGCCGCCGCCAGACCGGCGTTCCCCGTGCGGCATCCACAGTGTAAAACGGAGGGCATCTCCGCTGTACTTCCATCTGCCGATGATGCCATTCCCTATCCGCAGCTCCGTTCCATACAGTACAGGCGAGTCTCCTTCGTAGGACGACATTCCGGCATCCGCTTCGTCCGGCGGCAGGACCGCCCAGGATTCCGGCGCGTAAGGGAAATCGTGCTGCCCGACCGCTCCGAGGCTGACTCTCCATACACCGTCGCAGTATCGATCCAATCCGAGCTTCCATTTACGGCTGTCTCCGCAGGTGAGCACGGATTCCGATCCGCCTTCTTCATCCCCCGCTTCGAAGGGAATGAAGGAACGCTGCGGCGGCTTTTCCGGCGGCTTCAGATTCTCGAGCTTGAAAAAATCCGCATAATTGGCGCCGGTTCCGTCGGTCCGGTTTGGTCCATCCTGCATAGGCTCTCCGGTCTCCTTGTTCATCTTCCTCATCCAAACCTGTTCACCCGGAACTGTCAATACAAAAAGCCGGCGTGGAAGTCAATTTCCCCGCCGGCCGCTCTTTTGCCTGAGACAGGCGGCTGCCGCCCCGTG
>JBNGED010000207.1:0-4948 GCA_049975605.1 Sediminispirochaetaceae bacterium
GTTGATATACGGACCGACTGCACGGGCGATGTGTTTACCCGTCTCGTCTTCGGAGGCAGTATCATCGTAGTTACAGAGTATAACCTGTACATCCTGCGCGATCTGCGCGGGTGCGGTTCGGAATATCCGGGCGAAAGGGAACAGGGGGAAGGCGATATCACCGAGCTTCGGATCAGGAGGCGTCTCCGTGATAACCTGCTCAGCCTCGATCTGGCCTGTATCGATACCTCTGGCCGCCGCAGCCTCCCTGATCGACTCAACCACTCTCTGCTTCCACTGTTCTTTTACGGCTGTCATGTTGTTTCCTTGTATCAAGACTTGTTCCGGATATCAGGATTTGTTCCGGAGTTCTACAATCGCGCGAAGCTACATTACTGAAAAAAACCGATCATTGCAAGCATATGGGTGAATGCGCCCGGCCCCTCCCTGCGGAAGGATCCCATATCATCGTTGCAGGCTGTGCATATGTCGATCCGCCGCACATCCGTGACGCCGCTCGTATAGAGCACTGCGCGGTTGGCAGCGGCAAGGTCAAGGTAGGGAATCATCCCCTCTCCGTCATGTTCTTCCCATCTGACCGCATCCGCCCCCCAATTTTTCTGAAAAATCTTCGCACGCTCCCCGTCGACACGGTAACAGCAGCTGCGGATGGACGGTCCCATGACGGCCGTGACTTTTGCGGGATCACACCCGTATTTATCCTTCATGAGTCCAACGGCATCGGCGGCTATCCCGGTCCCTTTCCAGCCGGAATGCACGAGGGCGAATACCCTTTTTCCCGGATCGAAGAGAAAAATCGGCATACAGTCTGCCACCGTCACCGTCAGGACATCCCGGGATGAAGCGGAGATCAATCCGTCGCCTTCCATCCCCGTCCGCGATATATCTCCTGCCGTCAGGACATTCCGTGAGTGAACCTGACGGAGCGAGTAGACCCGTTCCTCGTCCAGGGCAAGATTCCGATACAGCCGGCGGCGGTGCTGTTCGCCCTCCCGTGAGGACAGCTTCATATCGCCGAGTGAACGCAGGGTTATCAGCATGTCAGGTTCTTCCGGATTCCGTTTCTCTATCCATCCGATGCCTGGGGGCGAGTCAAGCCGAAGCTGCAGGGTATCGTTCATCATTATCCCTGCTTTTCCGAATCGTACAGCTGTGAGAGAATTTCCAGATAACTGTCCAGCTTCTTTTGAATAGCGCCGAGCTTCTGCTGCAGATTCTTGTTCTCATTACGGCCTATGTAGCCCATATTGGAGAGGGTGTCGTAGCGTCCGCCCATATCACCGTAGAGTATACCGCCGATTAGATTCTTGAGAAGGGTGGCGTAATCGAGGGTCTTCTTGATTACTTCCTCCATCTGTACATCTATCTCATCGATGATTCTCCGTACTTTCTGTATGCGGCTCTTCTCGTTCGGTATTTCATGTCCAACCAGGTCCAGCCGCAGGCCGAATTCACCGTCCGCGGCCAGCTGCTTCTCCAGTGCCGTGATCCTGTCGTTCACCCACAGCATGCCGTTGTACGCGTCATTGTACTCTTCCCGATTCTGTTCCTTGTAGAACTCGCCGTCGATTAGAATCAGTTTGAGGGGGCTGTTCATCTCCGGAATGAAGATACGGTCCATGAAGCCCCTGATGAAACCGAGAGTTTTGACGTAAACCGGCTGCAGCTTCAGGTCCTTTCCCACCCTGCTGTACACCTCGATGTCGGGATAGACCGCGGATTTTAGAAACTCCTTGGCTTTTTCGATCATTTTGCTGCGCTTGTACTCCTCTGTGTACCTGCGCATCGCCGTCTCGAAACGGTCGTACCAGAATTGCTTGAACAGAACGAACCAGTCCTCGCCTCCCGGTATGGCCGGCGGCAGATACTCGATATTGCGCATTACAAGACGCGTCAGCTGAAGCAGCGGAACCTGCTGGTTGAAAAACCTGATGAATGTCATGCACTCCTCGGTCCGGTTCAGCATTGCCGACAGTCTCTTGTCAATCTCTTCCGAATCATCATCCTCTATCACATCCTGGAGGTAGAACAGGAATACCAGCTTCATCAGTTCCTCCGGAGGAGGAGACTTCATGGTGTAGAGAACATTGGTAAGGTCAGCCAGGGGGGTGCGGACGTCGGTCAGGAGCGCTTCCATCTTCTGGGCGGGTCTCTTCTCGAAATGGGTGAACATCTTCTCATACTGGTAACTGACCAGGAGCGAAAGGTGGTGGAGCATCCTCACCCGTGCATAGATGAGCTTCTTCCGGGAATTGTCGATACCGCCGATGATATCGTCTATTCTGAACTCGATCTCCTTGCGCAGCTTGTAGGGATCGTAAATGGACTTCTCATAGGCGATGTGTTCGGGCTGGATCTCCGCAATCAGCTGCTCCTGTACATCAGGCATGTCCCATCCAGCCAGAAAGGCGAAGAACTCTCTCTTCCTGGATCCCAGGACCTTCCTTAAAGGGTCCCGCATGAAATCAAGCCGCTCCTGCAGCTTCTTCACGTTCCAGTAGAAGTTCTGACCGAGAACACCTGTGTGGTGCCAGTACATATCACTGTACTTTCGTTCTATCTTCCTCCCGAGCTTCCCGAGAATCATGTCTTCGAGGAGTGTCTCCCGGTTCATCTTGCCGAACACGACCCTCATCAGTATCCACAGCCGTTCCCACCACTGCAGCTGACGGTAGGCGCTGACGTAATCGAACTTCTGCTCACCCTCTTCGATTATCTTCAGCGGTTCCTGACTTATGAAATTCTTCGTAACGGTGTTGAGTTTATTGAACAGCTCTTTCCGTTCGCCCCTCGAGAGTCGGTCTGCAAGTCTGTCGAAGACTGAATGCTCTTCCATGCTGATTATTATAATGGATTCATAGGTATTTTGAAATATGAAAAAAAGCCCGCCATTGCCATGGCGGGCTTTAGTCCCTAGGGGAATCGAACCCCTCTCTGGAGACTGAGAATCTCCCGTCCTAGCCGATAGACGAAGGGACCTTAAAGAGCTGGCCGAGAAGGATTTGAACCCTCACAGACGGAACCAGAATCCGTAGTGCTACCATTACACCATCGGCCAGTAAACTGTGCAGGAAAATGTACTAAAAGCTGAGATTTTTGTCAACACGGGGATCCTGCTTTTCCACTCCCTATTCCGAATCATAGTCGATCATCGTGTGTATCGTATATCTTGACAGCTTGTCGTGATACCTCAGAAAGGGAAGACCTATTACGCAGAATATGTCTGAAATGGTCGCTCCGAGCTCCTTGATCAATTCGGCCGCCGCTTCAAGGGTGCCTCCTGTGGCCACCAGATCATCAATCAGCAGGACCCGGCTCCCCTTCTTCACATCACTTGCATGAATCTGTATACGGTCCTCGCCGTATTCGAGCTGAAAACGCTTCTCCCTGGTCTTCCCCGGCAGCTTCCCCGCCTTGCGCACGAGTATCTGCGGAATATTCATCCTGCTGGCGAATGGCGCCGCGAAGAGGAAGCCCCGGGCTTCAATCGCCGCGACCGCATCGATGTGCGCATCCTTGTACCGTTCGACCATCGTGTCTATACAGTAATTGAAGGCTTCCGGGGTCTGAAGTATTCCGGTAATGTCATAGAACAGGATCCCCTTCTTGGGAAAATCCGGTACCTTTCGTATTGCGCTGTCCAAATCGTACTTCTCACCCATATCCCTACTCCGTTCTCAGATATTTTTTACCATTACTACCTTACACAATTCAACCTGTTTGCGAAAGTATTTTTTTCAGGGGTATACCTTCTTGAACCGCTTCACCCGCGGGAAGGCATTGAGATTGAGTTCCGAACGTTCCCCCCGTATGAGGTAGTGGTAGCCGATACCGGCTATCATTGCTGCGTTGTCGGTGCACAGCTCCATCGAAGGGAAGATTGCCTCAATGTTTTCCATCCCGGCGAGTTCCCGGCGCAGGAGCGAATTCGCCGCTACTCCGCCGCCTGCTACGATCCTGCTGATCCCCGTATCTTCAACCGCGCGTCTGACGCGCTTCATCAGCATATCTATAGCCGCCTTCTGAAAAGATGCGGCGATATTCGCTTCGGACTTCGGTGAGTGTCCGTCCCAGAACTGATCGAGCTGATTGATTACCGCTGTTTTCAGTCCCGAGTAGGATACATCGTATCTGTGCTCGCCCTTGTGCAGCGACGGATCGGGAAAATGAAATGCATTCGGATTCCCCTGCCGGCTCAGATTGTCGATTGCGACCCCTCCGGGATATCCCAGTTCATAATGCTTGGCAACCTTGTCGAAGGCTTCTCCACATGCGTCGTCAATGGTTGCGCCCATCACCTTGATCGTATCGAAATCTTCGACCTTCGATATTACCGTGTGTCCCCCTGATACGAGCAATCCAAGATACGGATACTCGATATCGTACTCCAGATGCGGAGCGTAGAGATGCGCCCGGATGTGATCCACGCCGACGAAAGGTATCCCCCTGGAAAATGCAAGCCCCTTGGCGAAATTCAAACCCACCAGCAGGGATCCCACCAGACCGGGCCGGTTGGTAACTGCAATACCATCGATATCGTCCATTGTCATATGTGCGGCTTCGAGGGCATGTGCGGCGACTGTCATGATCCACTCCGTGTGCATCCTCGATGCAATTTCCGGCACGACTCCGTTGAAGGGACGGTGAAAATCTATCTGTGTTGCGATTTCATTGCTCAGAATGCGCTTGCCGTCTTCAACCACGGCCACGGAACATTCGTCGCAGGAGCTCTCAACTCCCAGCACCAGCATGTGCCACCTCCTCGGAGAAATGACTCGACATATAGGCGAACTCATATCCCCGTTCTTCTATCTCTGCATACCACAAAGCCAGTGACGCCGCAAGCTCTTCGCACCACACATGTCCGATCATGACGACATACCCCTGTTCATCAGCCGCTTTGAGGGCTGCTTCCATTGATGCTTCAATTGCTTCCAGACTGGACTCG
>JBNGED010000208.1:0-4948 GCA_049975605.1 Sediminispirochaetaceae bacterium
GCCTTCCGGGGGATAAAAAGGTTCGCGTGATTGAACATCGCGGTCCCGTTCAGAATGATCTCGAATACGAGGACCGCCGCTGCCGGGGCACCCAGTATCCAGACCGCCCCGGTCTTGATGATCATTGAAAGAAAGATCTCCAGCGGATGGAATCTCAGGGCGGTGGTCGTATCGATGTCGCGGTCGGTGTGGTGCATGCGATGGACCCTCGACAGGAGGGGGACGGTGTGAAACAGACGGTGTTGCCAGTAGATCACCAGGTCGAGGACCAGGATGGTGAGTAAAAAGGCCGCCCATCCCGGGAAGGGCACCGTATTGAAGAGCCCGAAAGACCGTTGTTCGGCCAGCAGGGCGGCGCTGAAGGGGATGAGGACCGGTATCGGCCGGCTCACGAGCGATCCTATGGCGAGCACCCCCAGGTTGTGGGGCCACCGGAGACCACGCGGGTAGACCCGGTCCCTCCGGGGCTTAAGGCCCTCCAGAATGGAAAAGATCAGGAACAGTGCCGCAAATATTCCGAATCGAATGAATGCTTCCCGCATGGACCGCACCCTACTTCAGCTGCCGTATCAGCGGATAGAGGTTGTCCAGCAGAATCTCGAAGTCCGGATAGGTCTCCCGGGAGGCCGCTATCAGAAGACCCGTCTCGACGTCCACCAGTTTGCAGTCGATATTCACGCTTTCGCCGATCCCGCCGAGATTCACGAAGACGATAGCCTGTGCCGCGACCAGACGCCCGACCTCGAGGCGGGTGTTTTCCTCGGAAACCCCGTCCAGAGAGAAATTGATCTCCGCCAGCAGCCTGTCGACCTGTTCGCTGTCTATCACCCGGTAGAGTCCAACCTTGTGGAATTCGGTGGACATCGCATCCCTCAGGATAGACCCGTAGTGAGCGGGAATTTCGGGGGAGAGGATTGGGTCATTGACCGTTACCGTGAGGATTTCCACCGCCGGCTGTTTTTCTCCCAGTGATTTCCAGACATTCTGTTCCCTGGGGGCGGACGAGGCGGCATACGGCTCCCGGCCCGCCGCGAACATGGATTTGAGCTCCTCTATGGTGTCGAGCTGATCGCCGAGGATGGGCGCGTTGTAGGGATTGACCGCGAGGTCCGTACAGTCTTCGGCCAGTCCGACGATCTGGGTTCCTCTGGGAAGGGATCCTTCGGTTAGGTACTCCCTTCCAACCAGGTAGACCCCGTTCCCCCATTTTTTCACCGTCGATGTGAGAATATGACGGTAATGGTCCTGGTCCAGGGCCCGCTCGAGTCCCTGGTCGGTATCCACGCCGATGGCCCACAGCCCCCGGTCCCGGGCGGCGTCGAGAACGCCGATCCCGGAGTATCCGGCGGCCTGATAGATACATCGGACCCCCTGGTCGAACATTCCGGCGGCCATGCCGTAGCCCGTATCGTAGTCTCCGAAGTTGCCGACATAATCGACGAGGACTTCGGTCCGGGACCCGCTCCGCGCGTCCATGTACTCGACGCCTGCAAGGAAGCCGTCCCTGAACTCTTCATTTATAAACGGGATGTCCATACCCCCGATGAATCCTATCCTCTCACCGGGGAATCGTTCGGCGGCTACCGCGCCGGCAAGAAAAGCGGCCTGCGCGGTGGTGTACTGGAGTATCAGATAATTATCATACGCGTCCGATTCGCCGTAATTGTCGACGGCCACGAACACGGTCCCTGGTACTTCTTCGGCGATGATCCTCAGAGGTTCCCTGTAGTGGTATCCGGCGCCGAAGACCATGTCGTACCGGCCGGGGTCGAAACCGCGGATCTTTTCCGTAACGGCGTCGATATTGGAGTGGGTGCCGTCCAGTCCCTCGGTTACAAGGATGGTGAACTCGGCCTCATGGCCGAATTCAATAGTTCCCTCCCGGCCGTATATCGTGCCGTTGAACTCCTGCGCGAGGCGGTTTATGCCGATCATCACATCGGACGCCATCGGGTCTTCGGGGTGTTCGGCAACCGGGAGAATGACGGCAATCCGGGGCGCGCCCTTGTTCTCCACCGGTGCGGCGGATTCGGGCCCCGCGCCAGGGGCCGTGCTTGCGCAGGAAGCCAGCAGCCCGGCTGTCAATACGGCCAGCAGCCCGACTGTCAGCCCGGCTTTTATCCCCGCAATCTTCAATTTCGCCAGTGTACTCTTGTTCATGGATATACCTCCACCTGCGGTACTATCTGTACAACGCCTGATCCGCGTTCCCGAGGGCTCGACGGCCCATTAAAGATGTCAGACACGAGATGATGATTACATGGTAGGTCAAAAAGCCGGGATGCGCAAGCAAGGAAAAAAATCTTCGAGAGAGACCGCGGCTGTAATACAGGGATGAAATATGATATTTTTACCTATGGATGATTCGAGGCGCAACTACCTGGCCTTCCTCTGGCACGCGGTCTTCCTGTCGATAACGGTGACCTTCACCGAAGTGAACACGGTCATACCGGCCATGATTCTGCATGTCGGCGGCGGTGAGATTCACGTCGGAATCGTGACGGCTATCATGATCGGGATTCCCCTCGTTGCCCAGCTCAACTTCGCCGGGCTGCTCCACGGACAGCGGCGGAAAAAACCGGCCCTCCTGCTCGGGATCCATCTGCGGGTGCTCTCACTGGCCCTGATTGCCGTCACGGTGATGTCGGTCGGGCGCCTCACCGTGCTGCAGGCGCTGCTGGTGATATACGGGGAACTGCTGCTGTTCACCCTCAGCGGGGCATTTGCCGGTATGGCGTACGTCGACCTGGTGGGAAAGAGCTTCCATGGCGAACTGCGGGTCCGATTTTTTACCCGGAAGCAGATCATCGCCAGCATCGGGATACTGGTATCGGCAGTCACGGCCCGGCAGATCCTCGCCATGCTCGAATATCCGGCCACGTACGGCACTCTGTTTGCAGCGGCGGCCGGCATCCTGCTGGTCGGGACCCTGGGCTTCTGGATGATCCGTGAAAAACCTGGTGAGAGCGGCGGCCGCAGGAGCTATCTGGAGACCCTGAGATCTCTGCCGGCGGTTCTGAAAAAAGATGCCAACCTGCGCACCTATCTCGTCTTCGTCAATCTGATCGGCTTCCATACCGCCCTCACGCCGTTCTACGTTGCCCTGGCTGCTCACCGCTACACCCTTAATCCACGGGTGGCGGGGAACCTCCTTTTTATCCAGATCGTGGGGATGGTGAGCGCCAGCATCCTCTGGCCCCGGGTAGTCAGAGCGGCCGGATTTAAGGGCATCATCCGTATTTGGTCGCTGCTGGGAGGCTTCCTGCCGCCGCTGGCCCTTCTCACCGTATGGGCGCTTCCCCTGCCGGTATATCTCGGACTGTTTCTCTTCACCGGCGCCTCGATCAGCGCCCGCAAGGTGAGCCAGGAAGCGGTGATCGTGGAGCTGTCCACTGAAGAGAACCGGATCCTCTACGCTGGCATTGTCGGGACCCTCAATCTCAGTATTGTGATCTTTCCGGTTGTTCTGGGAGGGCTGATACGGCTGACCGGATACGTGCCGGTGTTCCTGGGGGTGTCCCTCCTGTCCGCGGCGGCCTTTTTCACCCTCCGCAGACTGGTTTGTCCGATAGATACGAAGAACCTGCCCCTGGACGGCGGTATGCCGATGTAAGGGCAGGCGGGCAGGTCCTGTCTGGTGTTCCCGAAACGGTGTCTGTTTCCAGCGCTTACTCGTACGACTCGAGATAGGACTCCAGGGCTTCCACCAGCTGGCGGAGCATCTCTCTCGGCATCTCATCAATGTCGGTCTTGATGTTGCTGACCCGCTCCAGCTCCTTCTTCAGTGCGGCTATCTCGGCCTTCAGTTCTTCTATCTCTTCTTCGGATGAGGATATACGTTCAGTTGTCTCTGCATCGGCCTGGTCGACATAGCTCGCGGTCGCCAGGGGATCGCCGAAGCCGAGCACGCCGCTCGTGGCGCAGGATGCTGTCGAGATCACAAACAATACCGCCAAAATGAAACCGACGGCTTTGAAAAGAAGCCGGCCTCTCTCTTTCTTATTTTCCATGCTGAATCTCCTTGGAATATTCATATAGAGGTAACGTAGCATGCTTGAAAATGGCGGTCAATAAAATAGCGGTTAGAAAGAATCGGGGCAGAAAAAACGAGGCGAAGTTCTCACCTTATCTTATCACTCATCCGCGGGTACCGCCCGCGGAGACGCTGCAATCGGCTTGCACGATCCTGATGAAGGGGTGTACAGTTGTCAAAATACCGGAAGGAGCCGAAGTATGTCCTATTATCGTAAACTCATTGGCGAACGACTCTATCTGTCGCCGATCAATCCCGAAGACGCGGAGACCTATACGCGGTGGCTGAACGATCTGGAAACGACCCTCAATCTTCAACTGGCGACGAAAGTCATCTCTCTGGGGCGGGAGAAGGACCTCCTGGATGAAATGCAGCGGGATGGATTCAACTTCGCGATTGTCCTGAAGGAGAACGACGAACTGATCGGCAACTGCGGTCTCCTGAACACCGACCTGGTGCAGAAGACCAGTGAGTTCGGGATCTTCATCGGTGAAAAAAAACACCGCGGCCAGGGCTACGGCACCGAGGCCATCAGGCTCCTCCTCGACTTCGCCTTCAACCTGCTCAACCTCCACAGCGTCTACCTGCGGGTCCGCTCATTCAACGAAGCGGGGCAGCACTGCTACCGCAAGGTCGGCTTCAAGGAGATCGGCCGGCGCCGCGAGTGCGTGCTCGTCAGCGGTACCTACTACGACGAGATCTACATGGATATCCTCGCCGACGAGTTCGAGGGGAACATCACGGTATGATGAAGGGGGGCGTTGTGCCCGCCTATCCAGGAAGAACTCAACTTATCAATTCAATATTTGCGAAATATATCGGGCACATGTTATACTTCTCTACAACGTGTTTTTAAGTGATAGTATGATGGAGAATTGTCCACACCTGTCAATACAGCCTGTTTCCACCATACAG
>JBNGED010000209.1:0-4943 GCA_049975605.1 Sediminispirochaetaceae bacterium
GGTGTAGGGGGAACTCATGATACGCTGCAGCCTGTTTTTCATCTGCATGAAGGTAGTGTCCCCCATGAAGATACCGAGTCTCTCGAGGGCCGCCTCCCGCTCATCTTCCTCGAAATAACCGATCTCCTCGACGACACTCTCCTCCCTGCTGGTGAGAATGTTGATCTCGGTTATGAGCTGGTTGTAGCTGCCGAGGAATTTTATGAGAGCGTTCTTGATTCCCTCTCTATCAGGTTCAACCTGCAGTTCCAGGACCTTGTCCGAAGCCCGTCTGGGCTGCAGGGTCAATCCGGGAACGACATCTTCGATTTCATTGGTCTCGCGCTGCACCGGGATGCCGTTCACTTCGAGTATGGCATCCTGGGCCGTCGATACCGGGAACTGCGGTTCAAAATCTCCCCGTGCTTCCGGGTTGAGAAGCCGGACTGAAAGGACGGATACGTTCCGATGCGTGTTTGTGTTGAGTACTTCTATGGAGGTGAGGCTTTTATTGAAATCGGTCATCGATATACGGAAGGTCTGTACTTCCTCAGTATCCTGAAGAGCTGGGAGCTTCTGAGTGCCGTTAGCCTGGAGAACATCGAGAGAATCCACCCTTTGAGGCTTCGCAGGGGGTTCCCAGGGGGGTGTTTCAATTACATTCGGTGCGTTCAGCACTTCTATCCCCTCCAGTTCAACTCCTCCCGCGGTAGGGACGTCGGGTCCCGGAGGAGGGGAGGGGGGAACAAAGTCTTCATCGGAGAGATTCTCGATCTGTACCTTAAACTCCAGGAAAAAAGGTGCTTCTGTGGCAATTGACGGACCTATCTCTATCGAAGCGGCGGAACGGGCTGGAACTTTTACCCCTTCGGCGGTAAAACCGATATCTCCCGGCAAAGGATAATTCTGCAATTTGCTCACAGTCTCGGCTGAAAGGTCTATATCCCGTTCTCCGGTCCTCACCCGGGTGAGAATACCCGTGTTGACGCCCAATTCCATTGAATCCTGAAGGAACCCAAGGCGGTTCTCCCGGCCGGTTTTCGTGCTTTTTATCACCAGCATGCGGGTGTCGGAAGTATCCCGTACCACTTGTGCTTCGACGAGCCCCTTGCCCCGGGAGTTCAGCTTGCGTACGAAGTCATCGATATCTCCGCCCCTGAAGGAGAAGGATATCTCCTGTTCCCCCACGGTGAACCCGTACTCTCCCTCCGGGATCTGATAGTCATCGGGGAGAGATCTGGAGCGAAAACTATCTGCCGCGGCGACCTGGCGGACCTTTACCTGCTGTGTACCCCTGGAGGCGTTCCTGTCCGCGCTTGCGGTGAGGACGGTCTCATCAGGAGAGTTCGCAACGTAGTCTCTGAAAGGGTTCTCGAAGCTGTAAAGGGCCCTGGAGTTATCCTGAAGCGTGCTGATCCGCCGGTTTACGTCGTTCCATATTTTTTTCTGGCTTGAAAAATCCTCCTGACGGTCTTCCATCCGCTTGAGGGGGATTCTTTCCGCCTCCATAATTGTGTCGATAAGTTTATCTGTATTGTATTTGCTTGATACCCCGGGGATACTGATATCAGACATCGGCTTCTACCCAGTCCCCCCGGGAAAGGTTATATTTCTTCATCAATGAGAAGCCCAATTGCCTCGCGCAGACGTGAGTGCAGGCGCTGCAATGCTTCCGGGGGGATCTCCTTAATAACTTTATCGGTTTCTCCATCAATCACCTTGACAACCACCTGATTGGTGTTGTGGTTGACAAAAAACTTCAATTTGCGGTTGAAAATGCTGGTTATGGAGACGATATCCTTGAGATACTCTTCAGGATTGAAATCTTTCGTGTTCCGGGCAGTTAATTCGGCCCGTTGATTCTCCTGGACCATTCTGCGGTTCTTTGAGTCTCCCTGCTGTATTGCCGCTGCCGCCGCGGCTTTTTGTCGCTGAACTGGAGTCATTCCGATACTGTGTATATCCAGTTCCATAATATCACCTCGATAAGAAAGGAGGAGGGGCGCCGGGCCTCCTCCATGGGATACATAGGTAAGAAAACGTCCAGAAATCTTACCTGCTAAACATGCACAGGATGACTTACAGCAGCTGTAATACCGACTGTGTCTTTGTGTTCGCCTGAGCGAGCATCGCTGACGAAGACTGTACAAGGATCTGGTTCTTCATGTAGTTGACCATTTCCGAAGCCATGTCTACGTCGCGAATTCTCGACTCGGCTGCCTGAAGGTTCTCCGCAGCAACCGCGACACCCTTGGAAGCCATCTCGAATCTATTCTGATAGGCACCAAGGTCAGCCCGCTGCCGGGAAACCTGAGTGAGCGCTGTATCGAGTCTGCCGATAGCCATATTGGCGGCTTCCGGAGTGGAGATCGAGATCATCTCGTTCCCACCCTGTTCACCCTGCAGACCGAGAGCTGTAGCAGTCATCGTGCCGATGTACACGCGTTCGTTCTGGTCCATATTGGCACCGACATGGAACTGCATAACCCGGTCGGAGTTCTCTGAGAACCTGCCGGTCAGCATATTCATGCCGTTGAACTGAGCGTGGGATGCAATCCGATTGATTTCGTCAACAAGCTGAGATACCTCAACCTGGATCTGCATGCGGTCTTCATCGGAGTATACTCCGTTGGCCGCTTGGACTGAGAGCTCTCTCAGTCTGTTCAGAATATCCTGCGTCTCCTGCAGGTATCCTTCGGTAGTCTGAATGAAGGACACGCCGTTCTGGATATTCCGTTCCGCCTGATTGAGCCCGCCTACCTGGCTTCGCAGCTTTTCAGAAACTGCCAGCCCGGATGCATCATCACCAGCGCGATTGATGCGCATACCGGAACTCAGTTTTTCAATATTCTTCGCAACTTCACTGTCGCGGATACCGAGCTGCCGGTTTGCATACATGGCGCTCATGTTGTGATTAATAATCATAAAACCCTCCTTGATTTACTTATAAGGCATTCCTTGCCTTCAAATGGTATCAACCGTAAGGAACAGAGAAGGCCTCGTGCGCGCCCCTTCCTGACTGCTCCCCACATGTTAAGGAGATAGTGCCGGCCTCCCGGCCGGCACATCCCCCAACGTTCATACCACATACTGGAGGGTATGTTTTCAAAGAACGCTATTTCCTCAATTTAAGTATAACTCGCTATCCCAACAGTTGCAAGACAGATTGAGTTTTTGTGTTGGCCTGGGCCAGCATAGCGGTACCGCTCTGCATGAGGATCTGGTTCTTGGTGTATTCCACCATCTCTCTTGCCATATCCACGTCGCGGATACGGGATTCGGCGGCCTGGATGTTCTCCGCGCCGATATCTATACCGCGAACGGCGTGTTCGAGACGGTTCTGATACGCACCGAGGTCGGCCCTCTGCTTGTTGATCTTTCTCAGGCCCGCATCGATCTGACCGATTGCCCGGTTGGCATCCTCAGGGGATTCCATACTGATGAATTCGCCCGTGTCGAGCTGACGAATACCGAGGGCCGCCGAGGTCATGGTTCCGATAAAGACCCTCTCCCTCTGGTCCATGTTGGCGCCGATCTGGAACCACATGGAGGCGGTAACGGTGTTCTCGCCGTTGTCGGACGCGAAACGTCCGGTCAGCATGTTCATGCCGTTGAACTGGGCATGGCTGGCTATCCGGTCGATTTCGTCCACCAGCTGGCTGATCTCGACCTGGATCTGCATGCGGTCCTCATCGCTGTACACGCCGTTGGCCGACTGTACTGCCAGCTGCCGCATGCGGTGCATGATGTCCTGGCTCTCCTGGAGATATCCTTCGGAAGTCTGGATGAAGGAGATGCCGTTCTCGGCATTCCTCGAAGCCTGAACGAGTCCCTTGATCTGGGCGCGCATCTTTTCGCTCACTGCCAGTCCGGAAGCATCATCGCCTGCGCGGTTGATACGGAGACCGGATGAGAGCTTTTCGATGTTCTTGCTCACCTGCAGATTGGTCTGTTTCAGCTTGTTTTGCGCAAAGATTGCGCTCATGTTGTGATTAATTATCATACACATCCTCCTTGAAGTGTTACGGGGCGTCCGTGCCCCTCATTTTTTGGGCCGAATTTCGGCTTTTATCCGAATTTCGGCACCTTTTTCTAAACCGGTTTGATTTCAAACCGATATTGACAGTAACGGGAAAGAAGGTCTTGTAAGACTGTCCCGCGGTTACTTCTTTCCTCGATCATTGTTTCGACACCTCCCCTGTAAAAACTTTAGCTTTTTAAATGAAAAATTTTTCTTTCTTCGTGTTTGGAGCGGATGCTCAAAAATGGGGGAGAAGGCCTTGCGAATATTATATATATGATATATATGATAATATATATTTACTTGCCTGTAAAAGAAAAGAAAAGAAAAATTCTTGACAGCCGGTCGGGCACAACTTAATATAACTCAGTTAGTATTCTAAGACACAAAGGAGTGTTAATAATGAGCGCAGAGAAGCAAAGAGAAAAGCTGGCGAGTAGGTTGGGCTTCATACTACTCTCCGCCGGTTGTGCCATCGGGCTGGGTAACGTATGGCGCTTTCCCTACATTACGGGGGTGTACGGCGGGGCGGCATTCGTATTGATTTACCTGGTCTTCCTCGTAATCCTGGGATTACCAATTATGGTAATGGAGTTCTCAATCGGTCGAGCCGGTCAGAAGAACATTGCCGGAGCTTTCAGGGTCCTCGAGCCGAAGGGTTCGAAATGGCACGCCTATGGTTATCTTGCCATACTCGGTAATCTCATCCTGATGATGTTCTATACCACCGTAGCCGGTTGGATGCTCTCTTATTTCTGGTTCACGCTGAAAGGCGATCTGGCCGGTCTGACTCCCGAGCAGGTCGGCGGCTTCTTCGGCGGCTTCCTTGGACAGCCGGGAGCTCTCCTCTTCTGGATGTTCCTCACCATCGTACTGGGCTTTTTCATCTGTTCGATCGGCCTTCAGAAGGGTGTTGAGAGAATCACCAAATTCATGATGTCGG
>JBNGED010000210.1:0-4933 GCA_049975605.1 Sediminispirochaetaceae bacterium
CTACATCCGGTTTCATGGTCGCAACCGGGAGAACTGGTGGGGCGGTGACAATGTCAGCCGGTATGATTACCTCTACAGTAGGGAGGAGCTCGAAGAACGGCTTTCCGACTTGCAGTCACTTATGGAATTCAGCCGCAGGCTGTTCATCGCCTTCAACAACCATCACAAGGGTCAGGCGGTACAGAACGCGTTTCAGCTTCTGGAATTACTGGAAAAGGACAATACCGCATGAAAAAAATCAATTTTACTGCAAGCCGTCTCGTAGTCCGGCTGTCACAACAGAGAGATCCGGAGGGATGGGCATTCTCCCTGTGCGATTTCATTGCTGCTTATACCAGGTCCCATCTGGTCTGTTATTACAGGTTCCAGGGAAAAGGCGCGGCTGTTCAGACCGGTATGAAGCTTGCTGCAAAGATTGGACTGCCTGCGGTACCGCAGAAATTTTCCACGGAGAGTTCGGTTTTTCAACTCGCTATGGAGAACGGCAAGGCTGTCGTACAGACGGAAGAAAACGGCCCCTTCGGCGGGATACTGCTTGACGGCGCGATGCGCAGCGGCGTGGCATTGTACGTACAAAGTTCCGGTGATCAGGGGGGATTGCTGATTGCCAATCACAGCGCCCCCTTCCATTACGACGCCGAATTCATTAGTGTATTGGAGCAGTTTGCCGAACTGGTAAGCTGTTATCGAGGAGGCATAGATGGATAATCTAGGGTTCCTGGTTACCGGGCAGGCAATCGGGATCATACTTGTGTTTACAGCAGCGATCATCGCGGTGCTGATTGTACTTTCACGTCAGTTTCATATCCGGTCCAGAATCAGGAGGGAGGCAGCTGATTGTGCCGAGACGCATCCGAGCTTCCAGTCTACCTGTACTTTTTCCGCATCCCCCGGAGTGTATGCACATCATTACAATCTTGTGAAAAAATTATCCGTTCACTACGGTATCAACCTGCCGGTACTGATGCATGTCGACGACTACTGGATCGAACAGTTCGAGCGCAAGCCGACTGTGCCGCTCATGAAAAGAATGCTCACCTATTCGCCCGACAAAGCCCTGTTTCCCGTCTTCAAGGCCGGTCTTTCATCCCAGAAAATATTCACCCATTTGCAGACATGGATAACAAAAAGCGGAGAACTCATGATCATGCGTTCGATCGCCCGATCCTGCGCGGGCCGCCTGTTCGACGGAAAGAAGGCTTTCGAATTGACTGCTGAATGGCGGGACGAGCTCTACGAAATGACCGGAGATCCGCTCTGGGAATCACGCTGGTTCAGTCTGCAGGTCCTTCTGTACGATGGAAGCGAACGTGCGGAACGCGCGGTATGGAACGCCTTCTCCGATTCATCCTTTCGTATCAGAAAGCTGGTCGCTTCACAGTACGCTCACCGGGACCAGACGGAAATGTACTCCCATCTGCAGGACCTTCTGCTGAACGATCCCGTATATGAGGTCCGCCGAATCGTCAGACAGCGAATCGAGAAGGACTTCCTCGACTACTATGTGATTCCGGGCTCTCTTACTCATACCCAGAAGCTTCATCTGACGGAACTGCTGAATCCGAATATACAGCAGGACAGGGAGTTCGCTTTTTCTCTCCTCGATTCCGACAACGAGGAGCTCTCACTGGAAGCTTCCAGGGTCCTGACCCAGAGCGGTTCCTTGAGGAGACTCTTCCAGCAGGTTTTTTTCGAAGACGCCGAAAGCCTCAAGCGGACCCTCCACCTGCTGACGAATGCCGCCAGAGTCCACTCAACCGCCTTTCTGAACACCATCGAGGAGAGCAGGAATCCGGGGACCCTTCTGGTGGCCGCGGAACTGCTGAAGGAGTACGGCGACCGGAAGTACATCACCAGCCTGATCCACCAGGTACGGTCATTCGACGATGTCCAGAAGGGCAGGGAACCGGTCCGCTCGATCTACCTGAAGGCGCTCGAGACCGCCTGCGTCAGAGGAGACGACAATGCTCTGTCTCTCGTCAGAGACGAACTGTCCTCCCGCAGACACGATTCTTCCCTTCACGCCCTCATACTGCCTCAGCTGCCGAGGGATCATTCCCACGTGTACATTCACATGCTGTTCTCATTTCTGCATGATCACAACTACCCGCAGAAGGGAGTGCTCCGGGCGACCCTGGCGAATCTGCAGCCCGACATGACCCTGCCGACCCTCTTCGAGATTATAAAAAGCGAGGATGACCGGGCCGACACGTCCGTACAGGAACAGGCCCTGCGTGTCCTGTGTGAGATCGGTATGCCCTACACCCTGCAGCACGTACTGGAGCATCTTCCGCTCTTATCGGTGGAGAAAGCCTCCGGATACTCGAAGCTTCTGGCCGAACATTTTTCCAGGAACTACCAGGAGAGAGTCAAAGGGCTTCTCAAGAGTACCGATGCACGGCTGCGGTCGCGGCTGATCAGTTCTCTTCCTCCCCGTTTTCACGAAGTGTTCAGAACCGATCTCCGCAAAGCTTTGAAGGACATCGATCCGGAAGTCCGTTCTGCCTGCGCCTGGGCACTGGTCACCAACGGGAACTCCGAAGACCAGAAGGCCTGTATACCGCTGCTGCACGACCCGGTCGAGGATGTCCGGACACAGTCTGCCATGTCTTTTGCCCGGCACGGGGGTTCCGCCTTCTTCAAGGAACTGACAGGTATTCTGGAAGACAGCAGTGAAATGATCCCCGTCAAGAACTCTATCATAGACGGATTGAGCGTAAGCGAGCAGGAGGAATCCGTGGACCTTCTGGTGGAGCAGATCATTCACGGAGGAGAGCTGCAGGAGAGGGCCCTGATCTCACTTTCGAAAAAACAGCATCGCAAGATGATCCTGCGCATACTTTCACACATCAAGAAGGCGGATCCTCAGAACCGCGGACTTCTGATCGAGACCATCAGGAACATGGGGGACGCCGCCGAGTCGGTGCTGGAGGCATTCCTCTTCGATTCCACCGACAGTCTCAAAACAGTTGCCGTGGATGTACTGGAATCGATTGGATCGATAGATGCCCGTATACGGCACCTGTCCAACCGCGACCCGTCCATCCGCCGGGAAGCGGCTGCTTTTCTCTTCAAATTAGGGACCCTCAATTCATACCGCGGACTCATCCAGGCCGCCCGCGATCCCGACGAAGAGGTGCGGACCTACGTAGTCAAGGCCCTGGACGAGCTCAATTCCGACCGGGGGAAAGAGCTGCTCGAAGAGTTGAAGAACGATCCTCAGAAGAAGGTCAGAACCTACACCAGCTGGGCCCTCGAACGGTACACAGCCAGGAGACTCTAGCGGAAGGGGAAAAAGGAAAAAAAAGATTGACAGCCCGGGGACAGACGGTAGACTGAATACAGTCGCAAAGCCGGACTATACAAAAAAATGTGGTGGAATACAGTTCAGCAAAAACAGAAGCATTTCTCTCTCTTCGCGTTCCTTCTGCTGGTCCTTGTCCTTGGAAGCTGCAGGATATCGGAACGGAAGGTTCTGCCGTCTCAGGATGAGATACAGCGCCGTGTTTCCGCGGTTCTGGAATTGCCTACCTACGAGTACATCTACCGCGACATTGTCTATATAGCCGAGCAGGCCAGCTTCCTCGGCATACGTCACCGTGACACGCAGCTGCTCTTTGCCGTTGACGTGCGGCTCCAGGCGGGGATCGACCTGCAGAAGGGTTTCTCCGTCCGTCCGATCACCGTCCGCCCTCTCTCCGCACCCGGGGTGGAGGTCCGGCTTCCCGAACCGGAGGTACTCCTGATCGATGCCGATGAATCATCGATCCAGCAGTATTTCAAGCGGGAGTTCGGCGGCGAGATAAACCGGCTTGATTACTACGACGAAATCTCCCGAAGCAAGGAGAAGATTCAGAAAGACGCCGTCGAGCGGGGAGTCCTGGAACAGGCACGGGAAAATGCCGTATCGCTCATTGAGAGCGTCCTGGGCCAGGCTGGGTTCGAAGAGATCGATATACGCTTTGCAGGCGGCGGATCCGCCGGAGGGTCTCCATGAGCGCTCAGAAGAAGCGGAAAGGCCGCTTGATCCGTATCGTCCCCTTCTGGATCAGAATCGTCATCCTGATTACCGCAGGCATTTTTCTCCTCCTGGCGGCCGGGACTTTTTTACTGCCGCGCTTCGGAATCGAGTTGAATCTGCCATTCAGTTCCCGTTCCCGTATATCCGAATCGGAGATACTCCTGAAGGACATCAGGCCGCTGTTCCTCCTGAATACCGTGCAGTACACCTACAAGAGCGTATTTCCCTACGATTTCATTCCTGCCAATACCGATCCTCTGCAGGCGTACAGAAGATACCTGCAGGGAGTAGAGATAACCGGGCGGGAAAAAAAGGCCGCTGAACTCTACCGACTCTGCCAGAACAACGGGATCCGTCTGGACGGCTTCGACTACTCCTTCGTAGTGGTTACAACCCACGTCAAAGGAGGCTTCGATCTCAGCGAAGGTCCCTGGGCCGCATCAAAAAATGCCGCCGATCTCATCGCCGCAAACCCGAGTCTCGAATCCATCAGCATCCTGCTGCCGGAACCGATTATTTCTGAGTTCATTATCCGTGATGAGACGAGCACGGAATACGAATACCCGGATATCGAGCTGGACGCCGAGCAGTGGAGACGGGTATCGGACTATGTTGAACAGCAGATACGGGAGAGGGTCGTCGAAGATGGTATCCTGGAGAAAACCGAGGAGAACATGCAGCGCCTTTTGAGACGTATTCTTCAGGACCTCGGGTGGAAATACATCACATTTACACGGCAGCCGGCGGCTATACAGTAGCAGCCAGATCGCTTCCGCATTTTTCGGTAAACCTTTTATACTCTTCACTCAGGAGCCCGGCCAGACCGGCGGCTCTGCCGCTATCCTCCTGTACTGCCGCTTCCTCAAGGGCGGCCGCCGTTTTCCCGAGACGGACAGCCTCGAGGTTGAGGCT
>JBNGED010000211.1:0-4897 GCA_049975605.1 Sediminispirochaetaceae bacterium
CTCGCAGCCACTTCGCCCTGTTTGCAGCTCACTCCGGTGATATCCGCGGGCAGACAGTGCATGTAAAGGGCTTCCCCGTCCCGGGTCGTCTTCATCAATTCCTCGGTACACTCCCAGTCGGTGTGTTTCTTATTCATCTCCAGTCCGCGCTGCTCGAGCTCGGCGAGGCCCTTCTCGTCCGCATGTTCGACCAGAGCCGTACGCTCCTCCATGATGGAAAAGGGGGCCCAGCTCTTCGGGTAGACGATGTCCGCATCCCGGAAGGCATCCGCCATGCTGTGCAGCCGCTGAAAGGAGCCGCCGGACTTCCGGGAGTTGCCGGCAGCTATCGCCTCGATCTCCGGCATAACGGTGTACTCCTCCGGGTGGGCGAAGGAGACATCCATGCCGAACCGGGTGAACAGGCCGATGACCCCCTGGGGGACCGAGAGGGGCTTGCCGTAACTCGGGCTGTAGGCCCAGGTCATGGCTACCTTTTTTCCCCGAAGATTCTCGACCCCTCCGAAATGGTGGATCACGTGAAGGAAGTCGGCCAGTGTCTGGGTCGGATGATCGATATCGCACTGCAGGTTGACCAGGCCGGGACGCTGTTCGAGAACCCCGTCACGGTATCCCTGGGAAACGGCTTCCGCGACCTCCTTCATATAGGTGTGCCCCTTGCCGATGTACATGTCGTCCCTTATTCCGATCACCTCGGCCATGAAGGAGATCATGTGGGCGGTCTCGCGTACCGTCTCTCCGTGGGCGATCTGGCTCTTACCTTCATCGAGGTCCTGGACGGTGAGCCCGAGCAGGTTGGAAGCGCTGGCATAGCTGAAGCGCGTCCTGGTCGACTTGTCTCTGAACAGCGAAATAGCCAGGCCGCTGTCGAAGATCCGCGGCGAAATGTTTATCTCCCGCATTCCCCGCAGTATATCGGCAACAGTGAATACCGCTTCGATTTCCTCGTCGTTTTTGTCCCAGGTAAGGAAAAAATCGTTCCGGAACATGTTTTTCGTATCGATTGTCCCAAGCTTCCGGACCATCTCCTGAACGGTCCCCTTCTCTTCCGTTGTATTCATCTCCGTCTCCTCCACGTTGGTTGTATCATTCTGTTCAGCAGGCACTATCAGGGCCGGCGTATTTGCGGATCAATCCAGCAGTCCCCGGGCAATTTCGTTGGCTTTCACGGTGAGTTCCGCTTCCGGGAAACCCGTCAGGCGTCCTTCTTCAACTGTTATCCGACCGTTCACGATGGTATAATCGGTTCCATGGTTGTAACCGGCGAAGATCAGCGCCGCAAGGGGATCCGACAGGGATCCGGCGTACTCGAGCCGATGCACGTCGAAAACGGCCAGGTCCGCCGCCCAGCCTTCCCTCAGCTGTCCGATCTTCGGAAAGCCCAGGAGTCTGGCGCCGTTTTCACTGGCCATTCTGAAAACGTCCCGGGCGGTAAGTGCGTCGGCGCCGTATCTGATCCGCTGGAGCAGGAGGGCGTGACGCAGCTCGCCCAGCATGTCCGAGCTGTCGTTGGATGCCGAACCGTCCACCCCGAGGGCGACATTGATGCCCATCGGCAGCATCTCGGTGACCCGGCAGATACCAGATCCCAGCCGCATGTTGCTGGAAGGACAGTGGGAGATGTGCGTTCCCGTCTCGGCGAGGAGCTTTAATTCTTCATCGTTAAAGAATATGCCGTGAGCGTAAAAAACATCGTCCCCAATGAAGCCGGTGTCCTCCATCAGCTTGAGCGGCCGCCGTCCGTACACCTCGACACAGTAGTCGTTCTCGTCCCTGGTCTCCGCCACGTGGGTGTGGATACGGACGCCGTACTTTCTCGCCAGCTCCGAGGACCGTTTCATCAGCTCCTCGCTCACGCTGAAGGGACTGCAGGGTGCCAGAACGATCTTCCGCATCGACAGCTCGCTGTCGTCATGGTACTCGCGGATTACCCGCTCGCTGTCCTCCAGTATCTCCTCTTCGGTCTGTACCACCGTATCCGGCGGCAGACCCCCGTCCTTCTTGCTGAGGGACATGGACCCTCTGGTAGGGGAGAACCGCATGCCGAGGGTATCGGCGGCTTTGAACTGCACCCCCATGAGGTCCGCGGCGAAGCCCTTCGGATAGAGGTAGTGATGATCGGTGCTGGTGGTGCACCCCGTCTTCATGAGTTCCGCCATCGCCAGGAGGGATGAGTAGTACACCGCCTCCTCGTCGATTTTTTCCCAGATATCGTAGAGATGGATCAGCCAGTCGAAGAGCTCCACGTTCTGTACCGCCGGTATGTTCCTGGTAAGTGTCTGGTAGAAGTGGTGATGGGTATTCACGAAGCCCGGGACTACTACGTGCTTCGAACAGTCGATGACTCTATCTCCCTTCGAAGGGGTAAAATCAATATTCCGGCCAATTTTGTCCACCAGATTACCGCGGATGAGGAGATCGTATCCCTGCCGGTCTTCCTCGCCGGCGGATGTGTGCAGATGGAATATATTTTTAAGTAAAATTGATGCCATACGGGTTTACTCCTTTTGCAGTACCATTTCGAAGAGGAAGTACCGCAGCAGATTCAGCGCCACCTGCTTCCGGTAGCGCGCCGTGGAACGCTGATCGTCGATGGGCCGTATCATGTCTCCGTAGGCGCTGAAGATATCTTCAGCCTTCCCGCGGAGCTCGCTCTTCTTCATTCCCGTCATCTGCTTCTCCAGTTCCATCGAACGTACTACCGTGGGAGCCACCGCGCCGACCGCTATCCGGATATCTTCGACCGTCTCATCGCTGATGCGGACTGTACCGGCGATACTCAGCTTGGAGAGGGCGTTGGCCCGGCGGGTCCCGACCTTACGGAAATAGTGAAAGCTCTCCTCAAAATCCGGAATGATGATCTCAGTCAGGAGTTCATCATTATTCAAACTGGTCTTTCCCGGACCCGTGATGAATCGTGATATGGGCACGATCCGTTCGGCCTTCGGCGAGGACAGTTTGACTCCCGCATCCAGCGCGTGCAGGGCGCAGATGGTGTCCCCGGCGGGGGAAGCGTTGCAGATGTTCCCCGCCATGGTGGCGGCATTCCGGATACCCGGAGCCGCGATAGTAGCCGCGGCCTCCTTGAGCAATCCCGGGATGAGTTCGCTCTCGAGAATTTCCGAGAGCGTCACCGCCGCTCCGACGGAGACTCCGCGGTCCATTCTCCGTATACTGCGAAGCTCTTTCAGATGTCCGAGAAAGAGAACCGGGGCGGGAAAATCCGGCACCGCCGACGACTCGTAATGGTACCGCACCATGAGATCGGTCCCTCCGGCGAAGGGCAGGGCCTTCTTCGAAGCGCGGATCCTGACAGCCTCATCCAGGGATCCGGGGCGAAATGATTCTACCATAGTCCCTTCCCCCTTTCCGCGGCCCGCAGGACGCCGTCAACAATCATATCGTAGCCGGTACATCGGCACAGGTTCCCCGCAAGGGCTTCGCGTACCTCCCCTTCACTCGGGGAGGGGTTCCGCGAGAGGAGTGCCTCGGTCGCCATCATCATACCCGGCGTGCAGAATCCGCACTGTACCGCCCCGGCTTCCTCGTAGGAATCGATGATGACCTTGCCGCGGTCCGTCTCCCGAAGCCCTTCGGGAGTAACGATCTGCGATCCCTCACAGGTACCGACGGGCACCATGCACGAGTTCACGAGCAGCCCGTCCTTCAGCACCGAGCAGGCCCCGCACTCCCCTTCCCCGCAGCCTTCCTTTACGCCCGTCAAACCCAGGTCCTCCCGCAGGACATCCAGCAGCCGCCGCAGCGGGTCCGTCTCTATGATGCGGACGGTGCCGTTGACCGTCATTTTTATTTCAGCCATGGGACATTACCTCCAGGATGTACTCGGGACTCACAGGTATCTTCCGGATATTCCGGTCCACCGCCATCTGAACGGCATCGGCGAAGGCCGCCGACGCTCCATTGAAGACCAGCTCGCCGGCCCCCTTTGCGCCGAAGGGGCCGTACTCGTAGGGGTTGTCCACCAGGGTGCTCTCTATCCTGGGAAAATCCACGGATGTCGGGATCACATAGTCGGCCATGGTCCGCTGCTGGAATCGACCGTCCCGTGCCTCGAGCTTCTCCAGGTGTCCGTAGCCGAGGGCCTGGATAATACCGCCGTCCACCTGCCCTTCCACGATCTTCTCGTCGATGGCCACACCGACATCGTGGACCGCCCAGATTCCTCTGGTAGTGACTTCATAGGTGAGCGGGTCCACCTCCACTTCGATGACGTTGACCCCCCAGCCGTAGGAGGGATACGCGTCGCCCTGGAAGGTATCCTGGTCCCATGATAGTCCTTCGGGTTGCTGGTACTGATGACTTACTTCGACGACATCCCCCTCCTTCCAGCGGGCCTTCAGTTTCCTGGCGGCCTCCTGGACGAGGTAACCGACGATGGCGATGGAGCGGGAAGCGCAGGTCGGACCCGAGTCGGGCACTATCCCGGTATTCGGATCATTGTAAACAATTCTGTCCACCGGGACCTCCAGGACCATGGCTGCGATTTTCCGGAACGTTGTCTGGATCCCCTGCCCCATCTCCACGTTCGAGACCAGAAGATCAACGTAACCGTCCGCGCGTTTCCGTATCTTCACTACGCCCTTGATTATGGCCTGTTCGCCGTTCCCGGTGAACCCGCTGCCGTGGTTGAAGAGGGACAGACCGATTCCCCTCCATCTACCGGGTGAATATTCGCCGGCCTTGCGGCTGTATCCGGACATCTCGTCCGCCCGCGCGATCATCTCCGGCAGCTTTACATCCTCGTGTATCCGGCCGTTGGTTACCGTCAGCCCACCTTTTTTTATGAGATATCTCTTCTTGAATTCCATCCCGCTCCTGCCGAGCTCCCGGGCGAGATGGCTCATGTGCATTTCCATGGCGAAGATACCCTGGGGGG
>JBNGED010000212.1:0-4866 GCA_049975605.1 Sediminispirochaetaceae bacterium
CTTCAGTACCGCCCTGGCTTTTTCAGCCTGTTGGTTGTGATCGATAAAAGCGGAACCGAATTTTTTCAGCTCTTTATTCATGAATATGTTTTCAGCCACATCCAGGTCGGTAAAAAGATTCAGCTCCTGATGGACGATTCCGATCCCTTTCTTCGCGGCTTCCCTGGTGGAAGGGAAACTGACCGCTTCCGCTGCGCCGTCTTCACCGTACATGTGGAGTGTTCCGACGGTCGGCTGTTCGATACCGGCGATTATCTTCCTCAAGGTCGATTTACCGGCTCCGTTTTCACCAACCAGAACGTTGATTTTACCGCGGTATATTTTAAAGCTAACGTTCTGCAGGGCCGTCGTACCGGGAAACACTTTGGTAATATCTCTTGCCTCCATGGCAAGAGCAGGTGTTGATTCACTCATATCAGCTCTCTTCTCCTCAGTCCTTTACCTCTATCTTGACCGGTGTAATAACAACTTCGTCGAGGGCTTCACCCTCTTCCAGCTTGAAAGCGCCGTAGAAGCTGATTACCCTGCCTTCGATGTTCTCCAGGTCAAGAGGTTCTACCGCTTCATTCTTCATCCGAAGGTTCAGTTCATCCGCCAGACTTGCAAACTGCAGCTGGTTGCCCACATCGGTAAATTTTATAAAATCCACGGAATCACGTATCGCGGTCTTCCTGATAACCGGACCGATCTGAAGGGTTATGTCAGCTGTACCGTCGGCGGGGAGATAATCCAGCACAAGCAGACCGTTCATCGAGCTGTCATCATACTCCAGCACTTCGGCTTCACCCTTGACCTTGAATGCCACCCATGTTGCGCCGGTGGTCTTCTTCAGTCCGTATTCCTTACTTGCACCTTCTTTGTCTTTCTCCAGAGCCTCGAACAGCATGGTGACCTCTACCGCTTTCTCCTCGAATGCAGGCATAAGCTGTGAGTTCCATATGGAATCGACATACTCTACGGGATTGAATTCTTTGCCGCTCTTTGTCCAGGTCGAATACTCATCCGCGTTTTTGTCTTCATCTGTTTCACTGATTTTTTTTATAGTACATGAGCTGTAGAAAAAGGCAAAGATCACAAGCATAACCAGAATCAGTGCCGTGCTTTTTTTACTCCGTATCATTGTATTCTCCAGGGAAGATGTGTGATTGATATCCAAAAGGAGTCCGGCCGTAAATCGAACCGGACCCCTTGGGACAATCAAATAAAACTATTTGATCTTTTTGAAGCCTCTCCACTGATCGGCGTTCTCGGGTGTGATGAGAAAACAATCGTTGAGGATCTTTTCCTCATCCATTCCGGTTGAACCGGTTCTGATGTACTTGTCTGCAAGTTCAACTGCCATCTCAGCATTGAGAGCGTTCGGCTGCATAACGGTACCGTCGATCTTGCCCTGCATGATTGAATCGAGAACATTGTCGTTGCCGTCGAAGCCCATTACAATGATGTCGCCCTTGCCGGCCGCGTCGATAGCTGCCTGTGCTCCAAGAGCCATTGTGTCGTTACCGCAGATGATTCCGTTTACGTTCGGATTGGCCTGCAGGATGGATTCGATGTCCGAGTAAGCTTCGGTCTGGCTCCAGTTAGCGGTCTCCCGCGCAACCATCTTCATTGTTGAGTACTGATCGATTATGTTGTGGAAACCTTTCGACCTTACACCGGCGTTGGTGTCGGATTCTTTTCCAACGAGTTCTACATAATTGCCCTTCTCACCCATCTGCTCGACGAAGTATTCCGCACCGAGTTTGGCGCCCTGGAAGTTGTTCGAAATGAGCTGAGCCTTGGCGATTCCGGTTACGTTGATCTCGCGGTCCATACAGAACACGGGGATACCGGCATCATCGGCCCTTTTCAGGTTGTTCGGGGACGCATCAGCATTGGCAATATCGATAATGATGGCAGCTGCTTTCCGTGCAATCGCTGTGTCGATAATATCGCCTTCCTGCTTCGGATCATCTCCGTGTACTGCCAGAAGGGTCTCATACCCCAGCTCTTCAGCCTTTGCCTTTGCAGCATCTGCTTCAGCAGTAAAGAAGGTATTGTCCTTATCCGGTGTAATAATAACCATCAGTTTGGAACCTTCTTCTGCCTGTTCCTGATCTCCGCCGCTGAATACCAGACCAACCGGTATTAGAAGACAAACAAGTACCAGTACAGCAAGTTTCTTACTCATAACTCCTCCTTTTGGATTTTCAAAAAATTAACATATACAACGTATATGCTATTTGCAATCAACTTTTGAAAGCGATTTCATATATGTTGTAAGTCTACCATAGAACACAGTATTGTCAAGGAAATAATTCGTATTTCTAGCGGGAAGTAGTGTATCTTCACAGATTATTGTGATTTTTGTTACATAATTTTGTGCGTATTTCGGAACTTTTCTCTGAAATCGATTGCAACAGCACATCAGGAATATCTTTCCCTCAGTGATTTTTCCATTTCGTCCAGAGATTGGTACCCTGCTCTTCTCGCAAGGTGTTCATATACGTCGGCCGACATGTTTCTACCTGCCTCCCGGCTCCGCCGTACATCCGTCCACAGTATCTCGAGGGTCAGGTCCGAATACGTCTCCAGCTCGCTCCTCAGGTATACCTGGAAATCATCGATGTCCCGACCGCCTGACATGGCATAGGGATACCGCTGAAGGACCTCTGATTGCCACTGCCGGTAGATATCCACGATCTGATCAATACGGGGATTCAAAGAATAGGGGGGGATCTGCTTCCCCATTCGGGCGTATTTTATCGTCATGAGATTTATACCCTTCTCTTTCGCACTCCGCAGATCCTCCAGATAACTGCTGCATGCCTCCTCGGACCAGCTCGATAATTGTCCGCTGCGGTGCAGCCGCATACTCTCAATATCGCTCCGGCAGGGCGGTTCTACATCCGTCGGTACTTGCAGGAACATCTCAACCTCGAGTTCCAGTATCTGACCGATTATATCATCCTTCATCTTCAACACATCCTCCCCTCAATCCTGAAAATGAATGTCGGCCCGCAGAACTTCGTCTTCTATGCACGCCTGAATCTGAAAAGCATAATCCTGCAGGAAATTGGTGTTCCCAGCGATGGGCGCCGTGCCGGAGAGTTCCTCAATAAGCAGTGCTATAAGACCGGCGGCCGTTTTTTCAACCAGGGCAAGAACAGCTTCGTCCGCATGGGACTCCATGATCTCTCTGCACCTATCGCAAAGGGCAGCTCCCTCCGGACCTGATTCCCGTACCATCCGGAAGAGCCACTTATCGTATGGTCGGTAGATCCTCTTCAGCAGGAGATAAAGCGATGCGGCTTCCCGTATGCACATACTGCAATTATAATACGTCAGTAGTTTATCTCCACGCTGCAGGGAACGAAGTAGATTGTATTGTCCGTACTGGGAAAACATAAAACAACGGGTGACTATCTTCTTGAGCCATACGTCCCGCGGGTAGTAGTCCTGAAGCGTCCTGCGGAAGGAGGTAAATTCTCCATGGAAATCATCGAAGATATCTCCATTCGTGCATATTGAAAGATGCTCTTCATCGAGACACAGCCACTCTTTTACTGTATTCGGAGGGCGCTCGACACCGAGGAACTGTAGAAAGAACCGGGGGATCGAGATCACTCCGTCGCGCCGGACATCCTGGTCGCTGCGCTTAGGGGGACCATAACCGCAGCAACTTTGCGGCAGATCCCTGTACAGCCGCTCCATTTCCTCCCCTCTTTGCCGAAAAAGGACCTCGGGTATCCAGACGCATACTCTCGGCCCCCAGTCGTGGTCCCGTGAGATATCATCATCGTACCTGTAACATTCCGAACCGGGCCCGCACAATCCGAAGGCCATATCCCCGATCTCTTCGGGAAAGGCATTCATGAATGCCGGATGGATAGTCTCCCGATAGTACCGTCTGGCCAGCATCAGACCTTTCACTTCCTCTACCCTGCTATACCGCTCCCACGTGGACCGTCAATCCCATGTCCTGTCCGATCTCGGCGAAGGGCTGACAATCCGCTTTGGACAGATTTTTCACCCCGTTCATCCGATAGTCCATCCCGAGACCCCTGTATTTTCCAGCCCCAAGCCGGTGGAAAGGCAATAATTCCACCTCCCTGATCTGAGTCTCCTCCAGTAAAAATGTGAATATACGGTGCTGCACGTCCCGTGAATCGTTCACCCCGGGTATTACGGGTATCCGTACGACTGTTCTGACGGAGCATCCGCTGAGCCTCTTCAGATTTTTCAGGATCTTTTCATTCGGTACGCCGGTATAACGTTCATGCTCTTCTGAATCTATGTGTTTTACATCGTAAAAGACAAGATCGATATAGGGCAATACGCTTTCAACAACATCCCATCGCACATAGCCGGCTGTTTCCAGAGCAGTGTGAATCCTTTCCCGCTTGCATCTTCTTGCAAGTTCTTTTACAGCATCAGCCTGCAGGAGCGGTTCTCCCCCTGAAAAGGTCACTCCCCCGTCCGATTCTTCGTAGTAGGACTTGTCCTTGAGGATTATCTCCATGAGCCCATCAACGGAGTATTCCTCTCCAACCACTTTGCGGGCTGCATAGAAACAGGCATCCACACATGCGCCGCAGAGAGTGCATCGGTCGTGCAGCGTCACGAATCCATACTCGGGATCCTGAATAATCGCGTCATTCGGACAGGCCTCAATACATTTCCCGCATGCAGCGCATTTTTTCATGTCGTACATAATCTGCGGTTTCATCAGATGAGATTCGGGGTTCTGGCACCACATGCAGCGGAGGTTGCATCCCTTCAGAAAGACGACTGTCCGTATACCCGGACCATCCTTTGTCGCGTACCGTTCGATATCGAATACTTTGATTTTCATTTCGTGTTAATTGTCCATCCGTCAGTTGATTC
>JBNGED010000213.1:0-4849 GCA_049975605.1 Sediminispirochaetaceae bacterium
TGTACGGCGGAAGACTTCTCATGCATCCGGCGAGTCACCTCATACACCACGCCCGGGAACGGGGGATGGAACGGCCGGCTTATCTGATCACCGACGGCCCCTTCGCCCGCCGGAGACACCCGATGTATTCAGGCATGATCCTGATGAATATGGGAATCGGGATCGGTCTCTATTCCGTGTACACGCTCGGCTGGGCCGCTCTCACCATGACGATTCACATTTTCAATGCTGTCTTTGAAGAAAAAAAGCTTCTGTCGTGGTTCGGGGAGGATTACCGGCGCTATAGAGAGGCGGTCCGCCGCCCCCTCTTCTCCTGGTGGGGATGGGTGCTGATTCTGGCACTCTACGGCACTGCCTGGGCCGGATTGTAATCCGGCCCGGACGGGGCCCTGATACCCGGACCAAGCCGGGCCGAGCCGTCATAGGCCTCCCCGGACCGAAGGACAGCGCCTGCGGACTGTCTACCAACACCGGACAATCTGTGGTAAAGTGGGACTGTATCAGCACAGATTACAAGGAGCAGAAAATGAGCGAAGCACATGAGTACCCTTCGCGCATCGACATATCGACCCTGCGCAACCCGGAACTGGCGGCTGAAGGACGCCGCAAGATCGAATGGGCGGCGGCCCACATGCCCGTCCTGAATGAAATCAGGAGCCGGAACCTGGAAGCCCAGCCCCTCAAGGGCCGCCGGGTGGCTATAAGCCTTCACCTGGAGGCAAAGACCGCCTACATGGCGCTGGTCATCCGGGACCTCGGAGCAGAGGTGGCTATTTCCGGAAGCAACCCCCTCTCCACCCAGGATGATGTCGCCGCCGGTCTCGCTTCGATGGGAATCGAGGTCCACAGCTGGTACAATGCCACCGGCGAGGAGTACAACAGCTTCCTCGACAAAGTCCTGAACACGGAGCCCGATCTGATTATCGACGACGGCGGAGACCTGGTCGCCAGACTTCATTCCGTCCGGCGTGAGCTGCTGCCTCGCATCATCGGCGGCGCCGAGGAGACCACCACCGGTATCCACCGTCTCAGGGCCATGGAGAAAAGCGGCGAACTGGGCTTCCCGATGGTGGCGGTGAACGACGCCCTCTGCAAGTATCTGTTCGACAACCGGTACGGAACGGGACAGTCGGTCTGGGACGGAATCATGCGGACCACCAACCTCGTCGTCTGCGGGAAGACCGCGGTGGTCCTCGGATACGGCTGGTGCGGCAAGGGCGTCGCCAGACGCGCCGCCGGACTCGGAGCCCGGGTTATCGTCTGTGAAATAGATCCGATCAAGTCCGCCGAAGCATGGATGGACGGTTTCCAGGTCATGAAGCTTGCAGATGCCGCGCCTCTCGGAGATTTTTTCGTGACGGTTACCGGCTGCAGCAACGTCATCAGGGCCGAACATATATCCAGATTGAAGGACGGGGCAATTCTGTCGAATGCCGGACATTTCGACGTCGAGATCAGCAAGCCGGACCTTTCCAAACTGTCGGTGAACAGCGAGGAAGCCCGCCGAAATATCACCCGTTACCGGATGAAGGACGGCCGTTCAGTCTACCTGCTTGCGGAGGGACGACTGGTAAACCTTGCGGCAGGGGACGGACATCCGGTGGAAATAATGGATATGACCTTCGCCCTGCAGGTCTCTTCACTGCTCTTTCTCAACAGTAAGGGAGACCTCGAGACGAAAGTCTATTCGGTCCCCGGCGATATAGACCGGCAGGTGGCGGCACTGAAGCTGGCATCCCTCGGTCTGGAGATAGACGAGCTTACCGAAGACCAGCGGCAGTACCTCAACAGCTGGGAACTGGGAACCTGATCCCGGCCGGCGTATTTCAATAATACAGGAGATTAGCATGAAAAAGACGGACCCAATTGCAGTCCTGTTTATCCTGGCGGTAACGGCTCTCTTCGTCCACCCGTACACCTACGGGGTGTATTCAGAATGGTACGCGGCCGCTCCGGCCCTTCTCTCCTTTCTCAAGTTCGCCGTGCTGGCGACCTTCGGCGAGATGCTCGTCGCCCGCCTGCAGAAGGGACGCTACCTTCCCCCGAACTTTGGTCTGCTGCCGAAAGCTGCCGTGTGGGGCATCCTCGGGGTGGCGATCTGGCTCGCTTTCGGGATTTTTTCCCGGGGAGTGACGGCAACCCTCTTCCCCGGACTCGTACGCCCCGATTTCGGAACGCGCCTGCTCAACGCATTTTCAATCTCATTTTTCATGAACATCATATTCGCACCGGTGATGATGCTGACCCACCACCTGACCGACATGTACATTGAACGGAATAAGGGCCGTTTCCCCCTCGGGAGCTTCCGCCTCCAGCCCCTGCTCGAAGGAATCAACTGGAAAAAGATGTGGGGATTCGTCTTCAGGAAGACCATACCCCTCTTCTGGATACCGGCCCACACGGTGACCTTTCTGCTGCCGGAAGAGATCCGGGTCCTGTTCGCCGTGATCCTCTCGGTCGTGCTGGGGCTGCTGCTGACCGTGGATGTCCTGAAGAAGTGATTCGTTGCGCAGTGATACATTGCACACTGTGGTCCCGATACATATACTTAGAAGCGATAAACTCTTTCGGGCGGCGGTCCGCGTTTCATAGCCGCAGGAAACAGTCTTATCTTCGCTATCCACGAGGAGTCTGATATATGCGTTGGAGGCTGATACTTCTGCTCATCACAGCAATACTTTTGACCGGCTGTGCGAACCGCAAAGATCCCATCAGGATCGGCTTCTCCGCTATGCTGAGCGGTCCCGGAGGGACCCCGAGTACCATCGTCAGGAACGGCGCCGTTCTCGCGGTGGAAAAAATCAATGCGGCAGGGGGAATCAACGGCCGGCCGGTGGAACTGATCATCAAGGACGACCGGGGGGATCCCGAGACGGCCCGCAGGGCGGACCGGGAGCTGTGCGAAGCCGGAGTCGAAGCAATCATCGGTCACACTAATAGCTCGATGAGCGCTGCGGTCCTCGATTTTATCAATGAAGAAGAGATCCTCATGCTGAGCCCCACCTCTTCGGCGGAATTCCTCATGGGCCGGGACGACTACTTTTTCAGCCTCTACCCCAGCAATCGACTCCTGGCCGTTACCGCGTCCGAGTTCGCCTATCATCAGCTCGGACTGAGGAAGCTGAACACCATCCTCGACACCTTCAATGCCATCTATTCCGAGAACTACTTTCTCAGATTCAGCGAGCACTTCGAAATGACCGGCGGTGAAATGGGCCGCGAGGTCAGGTACGATTCCATCGCTGAACCGCAGTTCAACCTCCTTGTTGAGGAACTGCTGAAGGGTGATCCGGACGGACTTTTTCTCATTACCGGTCCCCTCAATACAGCCATGATCATTCAGCAGCTCTACAAGCGCAATGCACAGCTGCCGCTGCTCGGAGTCGAATGGGCGGAAGACCAGGAGTTGATAGACCAGGGGGGACCGATGGTTCAACAACTCTACATATCCAACCTGTACAACACCGATACATCAAATGAGAAGTATCAGAGCTTTGTTGAGGATTATATCGAGCGTTTTAAGGCAGTACCTACAGGGTGGGCCGTAATGGGCTACGAATCGGCGATGATCCTCGCACAGGCCCTGGAGAAAAGGAAGAGAACGCAGCATCTCAAGGAGGTCCTCCTCTCCACGACCTTCGAAGGTCTGCAGGAGGAGATCTCCTTCAACGGCGACGGGGATGTAGACAGGAACATCTATATGCACACAGTTCGTGATAATACCTTCGTCACCGTAGAACCGCGGATGTGAGAGACGCCTGATATGAAACGCAATAGAAGCATTCGGGGAGTCCTTTTTTTCCACTTTGCCTCCGCCACGCTGATTCCCCTCTTTATCCTGCTGGTCACCCTGGGTCTTCTGCTGAACCATAATATCCGCAGGAGCACCATCGACACCAACCGTGTCATCGCCAGCTCCATAACCCGCGAGGTCGATACCTTTCTCACCCATGTTGACTCCATTGGGCGGTGGATGATGCCTCACCTTCAGATCCACAGGGGAAATTTCGATGAAATTCACGACCTTCTGTTTAATATGCGTGACAAATTCACCTTCTTCGAATCCGCCGTCGTTCTCGATGAGGACGGCGTTGTTCTGGCGTCCAGCCCTATGGATTCCGATATCATCGGCAACAACCTGAGCACCCAGCCGATTTTCCAGACGGCAAAGGAGAATAACGATGTTCAGTGGTCTGCCACCTTCATCTCGCCCTATACGAACTCGCCTACAGTGGCCGTCATTTTTCCAGATACAGATATGTATCTCCTGGGATACATCAGCCTGAACCACCTCGGTACAATCGGCGCACAGATAACCGCGGGCGGTTCCCCCAAGCTGATAATCGTCGATGAGAAGGGGACACTCCTGGTACATCCGGACGCTCAGCTTGTTCAGCAGCAGCACAACGTCTTTCACAACAGTCTCGTCAGGAAGACCCTCAGCGGTCACACCGGTACCTACGACTCATCCTTCGAGGGACAGTCCGTACTCGGCAGCACGGCCCTGATTCATCCCACGAACTGGGGTATTCTGATCCTGCAGGACAAAGATGAAGTCTTCGCCATCCTCTACCGTGTTCTCTTTTCCGTCGGCCTGCTCATCCTTCTGGCCGCCGTCCTCAGCACGGTACTGGCTCTCTTCAGCAGGGAGCAGATCGTCCGGCCGATCTACCAACTCATGAAGACGACCCGGGCTATCGCTGACGGGAGATACGAACAGTCCAGTGATTCGGTGGAGAGCTACCGCGAGATCAATTATTTGGCAGGCACCATCACTCAGATGAGCAATAAAATAGCCAGCCGGGAAGAGGAACTGAAGAAGAACCTCATGGAAAAGGAAGTTCTGATC
>JBNGED010000214.1:0-3723 GCA_049975605.1 Sediminispirochaetaceae bacterium
AGAATAAAAGGCGTAGAAGGAAACTACACGTTCGCAAGCACATCAGCGGTACCAGTGACCGGCCGCGTCTGAGCGTATTTCGCAGCAGCAGGCACATGTATGTCCAGGCCATCGACGACGTAAGCAACTCTACAATTGCGTCGGTCAGTACCATGGCAGGTGAACTGAAGGATCTGAAGAACAATGTTGAAAATGCCAAGAAGGTCGGAATGGCCATCGGCGAGCAGCTGAAGGCCAAGAAAATCAAGACCGTGGTATTCGACAGGAACGGCTATCCGTATCATGGCATCGTGAAAAGCATTGCTGACGGGGCAAGAGAAGCAGGACTGAAGTTTTAGGGGGAGACTGTGGAAAAAGACAACGAGTACGTAGAAAAACTCATAAAGCTGAATCGTGTAGCCAAGGTAGTGAAGGGTGGTCGGCGCTTTTCTTTCTCAGCCCTTGTAGTCGTGGGCGATCAGAAGGGGAATGTCGGGTACGGCTTCGGAAAGGCCAACGATGTGGCGGAAGCAATACGGAAAAGCATTGAGAAGGCCAAGAAGAACATGATCAAGGTTCCCATGCACGGGACTACCATACCTCACCTGATAAATGGACGTTACAAAAGCGCCGAGGTGCTGCTGAAGCCCGCCGCCCCCGGTACCGGGGTTATCGCCGGCGGACCTGTACGTGCGGTCATGGATGCCTGCGGGATTCACGATATTTTAAGTAAATCCCTCGGTTCTCAAAATACGATGAATATTGTCAAAGCGGTATTTGCCGGATTCGAAGGGATCATGGACGCAAAAAAAATAGCGGCCGACCGCGGAAAGACACTGCAGGAAATGTGGAGTTAGAGATGGCAAAAAAGAAGGATAAGAAGATTCGTATTACCTTGAAGAAGAGCCGCTACGGAAGGAAGCCGAAGCAGGTACGGACACTGGAAGCGCTCGGTCTGCGGAAGATCAACAAAAGCGTGGAGCACACTGTGTCTCCGGTGATCCTCGGTATGGTCGAAAAGGTGAGCCACCTTGTTGAAGTAGAGGAGATTTAGTAGCTATGGAACAGCTCAAAGCACCGAAGGGAGCAAATAAGAAGAAACGGCCTGTCGGCCGCGGATACGGAAGCGGCCATGGAGGCACCTCAGGCAGAGGTCATGACGGTCAGAATTCCCGTTCCGGCGGCGGTGTGCGGCCCGGATTCGAGGGCGGACAGATGCCGCTTTACAGACGGATCGCCCGGCGCGGATTTTCTAACTACCCCTTCAAGAAAGAATACCGAGTTATCAATCTTGATGTAATTGAGAAATGGTATCAGGATGGGGAGACGGTGAACAAGGAAACTCTGCGTGAGAAGGGAATCGTGAAGGAGAAGAAGGCAATCGTAAAGATTCTCGGCAACGGGGAGCTCTCCAAGAAGCTAACTTTTGCGGTACAGAAGGTCTCGGCATCTGCAAAGCAGAAAATTGAAAGTGCCGGTGGAACAATCGAAGGGACGGAAGAAGGTAACAATGGCTAATAACGCGTTTCTCGATATTTTTCAAATAAAAGATTTACGCCAACGCATCATTTTTACCCTGTTGATACTCATGGTGTTTCGGTTGGGAGCGACTCTGCCGATCCCGGGTATCAATGTAAATGCCCTGAAGCTCTATTTCATGGCTCAGGAAGGATCGGGAGATATCGGTATCACCGAGTACATCAACTTCTTCGCCGGTGGAGCATTCAAGAACTTTTCGGTTTTTATGCTCGGTATCATGCCGTATATATCGATGCAGATTATCATGCAGCTGCTGATTGTGGTTTTCCCCGCTCTCAAGAAGATCTCAGAAGAAGAGGGCGGACGGAAAAAGATTCAGCGGTACACGAGATTCGGTACGGTGGTTGTGTGTATCATCCAGTCATACGTTGTCACCGTGTATGCCGATTCGATACCCAACGCTATTACAATGGGCCGGCTGCCTTACACGCTCATAGCGATGCTCACGGTAACCACCGGAACGGTATTCCTGATCTGGATGGGTGAGCAGATTACCCAGCGCGGAGTCGGGAACGGTATCTCTCTGCTTATCTTTGCCGGTATCGTCGCAAGAATGCCGAACGCCTTCATCACCATGTTCAACAAGGTGCAGATAGGCGAACTGAATATCGTTTTCGTGATTATCGTACTGGCAATGTTCGTTGCCGTTGTGGCTCTTGTAATCTATGAGCAGCAGGGACAGAGAAAGATTCCGGTCAACTATGCCAAGCGGGTAGTCGGAAGGAAGATGTACGGCGCCCAGAGTACGTACATTCCTTTCAAGATCAATCCGTCAGGGGTTATACCGGTTATTTTCGCATCTTCCGTTATGACCTTTCCCCTGCAGATCGCAGGCAACCTGGGCAATGAGATTGCATGGCTTGGAAAATTTTCCTCCTGGCTGCGGCCGCAGGGCGCACCGTATGTAATTTTCTACACCCTGTTAATTATCTTCTTTGCATATTTCTACACGCAGGTCACTCTGAACCCAATGGAGATAGCGAAGCAGATTCGGGAGAACGGTGGTTCGATCCCTGGTATCCGAACTGAAAAAATGGAAGAATACTTAACAAAGATTCTCAATAGGATTATACTGCCCGGGTCACTGTTCCTGGCATTTATTGCAGTCATACCGACTATCATTCAGAGCCTGTTCAATTTTCCGGCTTCTGTAGCAATGTTGTTGGGTGGTACTTCGCTGCTGATCATGGTCGGCGTTGACCTCGACACTATGTCACAGATCGAGGGGCATTTGAGAATGCACCATCATGAAGGACTGACGAAACGCGGCAAGCTAAGATCGAGGAATTTATAAGGGGAAACGAATGAAAGTAAGAGCAAGCGTAAAGCCAATGTGTGCGGAATGTAAAGTTATTCGAAGACGCGGTGTTGTTCGAGTGATCTGTAGCAACCCAAAACATAAGCAGCGACAGAGGTAGAGGAGGATTGCTGAATGGCACGTATAGCAGGTATTGATTTACCGAATAAAGCTGTAAAGATTTCACTTACATATATTTATGGTATCGGCAGAACCTCCGCTGAGGAGATCTGCGAGAAGCTGGACATCGATCCGAATGTGAAGATGAATGATCTGGCGAGCGAAGAAGTCAATAAGATCAGAGGTGTTATTGACAGCGACTATACAGTTGAAGGTCGGTTGAGAACCCAGACCGCACTGAATATCAAGCGCCTGATGGACATTGGATGTTACCGGGGTCTTCGGCATAGAAGGGGACTTCCCGTTCGGGGTCAGAGGACCAAAACCAATGCACGCACCAGAAAGGGTAAGAAGAAGACCGTAGCAGGAAAGAAGAAATAGGTGGAGGTTGAGTAGTGGCTAAAGCTGCAAAGGGTGCAAAGAAAAAGACCAAAAAGAACGTATATGAAGGAAACGTATACGTTCAGGCGACATTTAACAATACAATCGTGACGATTACCGACTTGCAGGGTAATGCCGTGTCATGGGCCAGCGCGGGCGGGCTCGGCTTCCGGGGTGCCAAGAAATCCACCCCCTATGCTGCGCAGACTACTGCGGAGACTGCCGCCAAGAAAGCGATGGACTATGGACTGCGGGATGTACACGTATTCGTAAAGGGTCCCGGAGTTGGACGGGAATCTGCGATACGGTCGCTGGGGAACCTCGGACTCACGGTAAAGAGCATCCGTGACGTGACACCAATCCCGCACAATGGATGCCGGCCGAGAAAAAGTAGAAGAGTATAGAGG
>JBNGED010000214.1:3733-4844 GCA_049975605.1 Sediminispirochaetaceae bacterium
ATTACGTATGGCGAGATATACAGGACCATCTTGTAGATTGTGCCGTGCCGAAGGCACGAAATTGTATTTGAAAGGCGAACGGTGCTTCACCGGCAAGTGTCCGATTTCAAAAAAAGCTTCACCTCCCGGTAAGGAGCCGCGGTTCCGGCCCCGTAAAATGTCGGACTACGGAATACAGCTGAGGGAGAAGCAGAAGCTGAAAAGAATGTACGGCATGCTCGAGAAGCAGTTTTTGCTTTTCTTCAATGAAGCTGATCGTCTTCAGGGTAAGACAGGTGAGAACCTGATCACACTGCTCGAAAGACGTCTGGACAATGTTGTTTACAGAATGCACTTCGCTTCATCGAGAAAACAGGCCCGTCAGGTTGTGTCTCACGGACATATTCTGGTAAACGGAAAGCGGGTAACCATTCCTTCATTTCTTGTGAAGGAGGATGATGAAATCCAGGTGCTGGACAACAGCAGGAAGATGCTCACTATAAAAGAGAGCCTGAAAGAGTATTCTAAATCAGGTGTTTCCCCGTGGCTGGAAGTTGATCCTGATGATATGAAGGGGAAAATGAAAGCATACCCGCGGAAGGCGGATGTAACAGAACTCGCAGAGATAAATGAGCAGTTGATAGTAGAGCTTTATTCTAGGTAGGAGATTACATGGCGCGAAAAAATCTATTAAAGGGATTTAAGAAGCCAAAAGGTATTACATTCGAACACGGCGAGACTGAGGACAACTACGGAAAGTTCATCGCATACCCGTTTGAGAGAGGATTTGGGACGACAATTGGAAATACTCTGCGAAGGATTCTGCTCTCATCAATACAGGGTTATGCTATTTCAGCTCTGAAGATAACCTCTTTTGACAAGGAAGGTACTGCTCATACTATATCAAGTGAGTTCGAAGCCATTCCCGAAGTGGTGGAAGATACTCCCGAAGTTATCAGTAATCTGCGTATGCTCAATATCCGGCTGCCTGAAGATCAGGAACAGAAAGTCATTCATGTTGAGTTAAAGGGCGCCGGAGAAATAAAAGGGGAAAACATCGAGAAGGACAATGATATCGAAGTCCTGAACAAGGACAAGAAGATCATGACCCTCATGAAGGATGCACATATCG
>JBNGED010000215.1:0-4841 GCA_049975605.1 Sediminispirochaetaceae bacterium
TCGTTGAAACCATTCGGCTCTTTCATGAAAAATCTACTCATATCCCGTCTCGATCATCGTATTGCTTTCCTACAACCATGCAATCACAAAATTTATAAAAAGCAGATAGACAACTCCATATGCAAATCCGATCGATGACCACATAACTCCAAGCTTTTTTTCCACCTTTCTCCGATTTTTAAAAACTCCCGTATACTCCGACAGAAAAAAAACAAGATAGTACATATCAGTTATCACGAATACAAACAGCACCCATTCCAGTATATCCAGCAGCAGCCGGTTGGTGCTTTCCAGAAAGGACTGGAGATTCCCGGTTATGAAGAACAGACTAACTACCAGGCTGCATAGAAACAGATAGAGACTGAAAAGTCCGGCGATACTGCGGTATCTTCGAAGCTGCATGTCTATATAGTATCAGTTTACATCCCGATTGTCATAGATGAAAATTTATTTTGGCATTAGTTCCTCCGCGCCGTCGGCTCTCATATGTTGCGGTTGCATTTTCCTGCTATCTCATCCTACAATATGTGCAAGGTGAAATACTCGGACACGCTTTCACAAACGCCATCTGTTCTGCTCGCTCTTGAGGAGAACCGCAGCACGTATGAAGAATTGATCCGCCGTTCATGTACGCCCATTTCCCCTATTCCAACCGGCGTTCGTGAGAAGCTCACTCATCTTCCGTCCATCAAAGCCGTACTTTTCGATATCTACGGCACTCTTCTCATCTCCGGAAGCGGGGAAGTCGGCAGCAGCACCCGGAAGCCGACCGAGATTTCTTCGCCGCCCCGCTTTCATGCAGCAGTTTCGGAGGCAGGCTTCGTTATAAAGGCGGACCCTTACCGCCTTGATGATGAGTGCAACGAACTGTACATCGGCTACATCACCTCCCGTCATAGGGAGCTCCGGAAGCTCGGTATTCCATATCCGGAGGTTGATATTCTCTCCATCTGGCACAAGCTGTTGTCACACCTGCTGAATGAGAAATGGATCTCAGGAAGCATCACTGTGGACAGTCTTATTCACTCAGCTCTCCTTTTCGAGCTCGAAGCGAACAGGACATGGCCAATGCCGGGAACATTCGAATTGACCCGCACACTGCAGCGCAGGGGAATCGTTACGGGTATAGTCTCGAATGCCCAATTCTATACCCCGTACATTTTCGAAACCCTTATCGGCAGCTCCCTGACCGAAGCCGGCTTCTCACCGCAAGCCATGTCATGGTCCTACCTGCACGGATATGCCAAACCATCGATAGAATTGTTCTCAGGTGTAATAAAATTCATACAAAATGCCGGTATTAAAAACAACCAGGTCATCTATATCGGAAACGATATGCTGAACGACATATCCACAGCGGCTGAACTCGGTCTTCGAACGGTATTGTTTGCCGGCGATCGCCGTTCGCTCCGTCTAAGAAAAGAAAATCATCAGTTACAAACATGTCAACCTGATGCTATAATTACTGAGCTTCGGCAGCTGATTCGGATTATCAATGGTGAAAACAATCACCTGGAGGAGTAGATCTCTATGAAGGCCAAGTTTTTTATTTTCCTGATACTTCTGATCCTGATTGGTGGAACCGTATTCTACTTCGGATGGATACAGTTCAAGTTGGATGAAAATACATATGGAGTCATCTTCACGAAGACGAACGGCTACGACGATGATGTAGTCATACCCGGGAAATTTATCTGGAGATGGGAAGCCCTCATACCTACAAACTTCACGCTCCACACCTTCGAAATTACACCGCAGACGAAGCAGCTGAGCAAAACAGGCTCCCTTCCCTCCGGAGAGCTTTACGGGAGCGTACTCGATGAGACCACCGATTTTTCGTTCAAACTGAATATGCAGATCGATTACCGTATCAAGCCCGAACTCCTGCCCGGTCTGGTGGAAGAAGAGGGACTTACACAGGATGACCTCGCCGGCTACTATTCACGTATCGAGCAGGAACTCTCGAATTCCGTTTCAGTCGCTGTAGAGGCAAAGATCAGTGCCTTTGACTCTTCAGACTACGAGCAGTTCATGCTCGAACCTTTTCGGGAAGAACTTACTGAAGTCCTTCAGAAACAGAACGAAGCCGTCTCGATCACGAATGTTTCCATTCTCGAACTGGTGCTGCCCGACATTCAGCTGTATCAGAGTGCGCGCTCGTATTACCTCTCACTTATCGAGACCCGCCGACAAACGGAAACAGCCGTCCTCGAGAATGAACGTACCTGGGTTGTAAGCGAAGAGGCAAAGCTCGAGGTTCTGAAAAAATACGGAGAGCTCTTCACGGAATATCCCGGTCTGATTCAGTTTCTCGCTCTCAGGGACCGCGGCGAACTTCAGGATATGCTGCCGGATATTGAGATTCTCCGTCAGAATCCTCCTGCCGGGGCTGTTCCGAATGAGTGAATATTTTTTCAACTTCGATAAACTCAGCTATATCAAGTCGCCGAAGCCGGAAGGCTGTATTCTCTGTCTTCTCGCGGCAAAATCCGACCAGGTAGTGGACCTCATCGTCTGGGAGAACGAATCGTTCATGGTCACGGTCAATCTCTATCCATACAACCCGGCTCACCTTCTCATCGCTCCGAAGCGACACATTACCGACATACGCGAAATGACTCCTTCGGAAGAGGACATCTTCACGACGCTTCAGCGGAGGTTCCTGGATGTTCTTGACTCGATCTACAAACCCAGCGGTTATAACATCGGCTTCAATATGGGGCTGGCAGCCGGAGCGAGCATTCATCATCTCCACCTGCATATGATTCCCCGGTATCCCCATGAAGTCGGCATCGCCGATCTTATCGCCGGCAAACGGGTTCTCGTCGAGAGTCCGGTGAGATCAGCTGAGAGAATTAGATCGCAACTTCGTCAAAACCCGTTTCATCTCTGATTTGATCGAGCTGCAGTTCGATCCGTTCGAGCAGCTCTATACGGCTTATATTCTGCTGCAGCAGTTCATGCAGCGTGGATACTTTACCTTGAACGAGATACTTCCGCGCAAGACCTTCCTGTACGAGGGAATCCTGGTTCTCGGTAAAATCCTTGAAGAGCAGCCGGATCCCTCTCTGCGCGTCCCGTCCCTTCATCAACAGATCCTTCGCTTCCGTATCCTTGCTGCCTACCGTTGTCAGATAAATTCTTTTCTGGGCGGGATCGAGATTGCTCTCGAAACGCAGCCTCTGGAATTTCTTTCCATCGTCCTGATCGGGTGAAAGCGAGTCGTCCAGTTCCCTGATTTTATACAGCACGTCCTCTGCTGCTGAAGCATACTTCAGCATCCGCTCCCGCGTAATTCTGTCCTGCTCGCCTATGAAGCCTTCGAGGATCTGCAGGATCCGCTGTATCGGTCCCTTGTAATAGACTGTGAGGAAATTGTACAGTACGAGTAATCCCTGATAAAAACGGAAGGATGTAATTCCCATCTTTTCATAATCAATCGATGAATAACTTCGGTAATAGTGCAGAGCTTTCATCTTTACACCTTCAAAGAGACGTCCACGCTCCTTCGTGAGGGATTCCTGTCTCACCTGCTTTATGATCTCTTCGATCTCATTGCGCAGGCTCAGCTTCTTCATATTCCGGTAGAAATCCTGGATCTCTATGGTCGGTACGTATACCACCAATCTGTAATAAGGGTCTTCTTTGAACGCCCGTATGAGCTGCGGGAGAGAGACCTTTGTCATGAATGTCTGTACAGCGCTCTGAAGAGTTCTGATATCCTCTATGAATGTATCTTCATCCGATTCAACCCGAACCGCCCTATCGATTGATTCGTCTTCATTCTCATCCTTCTCATCGCCATATGCGGCTTCGAAGAGCAGTTCAACAAAGTGATTGTTAAAATTCTGCTTTATCTCGGTCTTGGATGCATGGTTTAGTGCGTAATACAGCTCCTCAATCATATCCATAGAAGTGATAGCGGATGTTCGTTGGAAGAGCGGAACCGTTTCAGGATCATCCCTGCGTATCGTACCGTGAAAATTCTGAAACAGTTTCGGGAAGGGAAAGAGTATGAGGTCCCGGATACTGTATAGCGGGCCGAGCTGATCTTCTACTACGGTAAATTTTTGCCTGTCGATCGATTCAATGTATTCATCAATATTTCTCTCGATCTCCGAAATCAGATCATCTTTCTTCGCTCCGCTTTGGTACAGGTGTACAAGGGATTCTATCTTAATGAGATCGTAGCAGCTCTCCACCTTCGTCTCGAGGGTATTTTCTATAAGGGTGTAGACGAGCTGATGAAAAAAACTGAGCTCGTTATCGTTTGTCCACAGTTTCCTGAAGAGATTCTGCAGCGGTATCGTATTCACGAATACCTGAAATACCTGCTCTGCGAATTCAGGCTTCAGTGTCCTGGTCTCGAAACTTACCATTCCGGGATTCCTGTGCCGAATGTTCTTCTTCAGTTTGTTTATCTTCACTTCGAGATAGAGCGTGGTCATGGCTTTCCCGGAGAATATCTTTCTGAGCCATAATATAAAATACCTCATGGGTGGCATCCGCCTGATGTCCTGCTGTAGCAGGACCTTCTTCTCCTCCTCATCGGATTCGTGCCGCACAAGTCTCTTCCGGGAATATTCGTTATCCCTCAAACTTGCATGGATCTGTTTGAGGAAGTCTATTCGTTCACTCTCCGTGAGAGATCTGGCCAGTTTCTCCATCACCAGGCTGTTTTGACTCATCTCGTTCACCTATTCGTATTCATATATGCATATCAACCTTCCCGACAGAGGTTCAATCATCATGGAATCTTCTATCACCACGTTGCTGATACCTGCATCTCCCGGCTTCCATACAAGCTGGTCCAGCGGCCATTTCAACCCGCTGCTCTTCAT